>NZ_LJOQ01000019.1:40788-50917 GCF_001672255.1 Anabaena sp. AL09 | reverse complement strand
TGAGCGCATGACTGGTCATTTTCTGACACTACTTTCGTCAATTGTGGCTAATCCTCTGGAACAGATTTCCCAATTACCTTTGTTAACAGAAGTTGAGCGACAGCAGTTATTAATTGAGTGGAATCATACTCAGGTAAATTATCCTGTTGATCAGTGTATTCATCAGTTATTTGAGTCGCAGGTAGAACGGACTCCAGATGCTGTAGCGGTAGTATTTGAAGAGCAACAACTTACCTATGATGAGTTGAATTGTCGAGCTAATCAGTTGGCGCATTACTTGCAGTCTTTGGGTGTGGGAGCCGATGTGCTGGTGGGTATTTGTGTGGAGCGCTCTTGGGAGATGATTGTGGGATTACTGGGTATTCTCAAGGCGGGTGGGGCTTATGTGCCGCTTGACCCAGATTATCCAACTGAACGGTTGAGTTTCATCCTCACAGACACTCAGGTGAAAGTGCTACTGACCCAACAGCAATTAGTCAACAAGCTACCAGCCCATACTGCACAGCTTGTCTGCTTAGATACCGAATTGGAAAAAATTACCCAAAACAGCAACTCCAACCCTGTCAATACTGCCACATCGCTTAATCTGGCATACGTCATCTATACTTCAGGTTCTACAGGTCAGCCTAAAGGTGTTTTAGTCAACCACCATCATGTAACTCGTCTGTTTGCCGCCACAAACTCTTGGTATAAATTTAATTCTCAAGATGTGTGGACAATGTTCCACTCCTATGCCTTCGACTTCTCTGTTTGGGAAATTTGGGGTGCATTGCTTTATGGTGGAAGACTGGTAGTAGTGCCGTATCTATTGACGCGATCGCCTGAATCTTTCTATAAATTATTATCTCAAGAGCAAGTCACAATTCTCAATCAAACGCCTTCAGCCTTCCGCCAGTTAATTCAAGCAGAACAGTCAATCGGAATGAGTAATTTAAACCTCCGCCTAGTAATTTTCGGTGGAGAAGCTCTGGAACTCGAGAGTTTGCAACCCTGGTTTGAGCACCACGGCGACCAGAAACCGCAGTTAGTGAATATGTACGGGATTACGGAAACTACTGTACACGTAACCTATCGTCCACTGAGCCTTGACGATTTAAATCGCACAGCTAGTGTCATTGGTCGTCCGATTCCCGACTTACAAGTGTATGTGCTAGACCAGCATTTACAACCAGTACCGATTGGAGTTCCAGGGGAGATGTACGTTGGTGGTGAGGGGGTGACTCGTGGCTATCTCCATCGTGACGAACTCACAGGACAAAGGTTTATCTCCAACCCCTTCCAAAGAAGTAAGGGAGGAGAACGCCTTTATAGAACAGGAGACTTAGCCCGTTATTTGCCCAATGGCGAGTTAGAGTATTTAGGGCGAATTGACCAGCAAGTAAAAATACGTGGTTTCCGCATTGAGTTGGGCGAAATTGAAGGATTACTGGCACAACATCCAGCCGTTTGGGAAAGTGTAGTGGTAGTCAGGGAGGATGAACCGGGCGACAAACGTCTGGTAGCTTACGTAGTATCGCAAGTGGCACAAGCTCCCACAACAGCAGAACTGCGTAGCTTCCTCAAGGAAAAGTTACCAGATTACATGATACCAAATGCAATAGTCATCTTGGAGTCTTTACCCCTCACGTCCAATGGCAAAATAGACCGTCGCTCCCTACCCATTCCAGAATCACGCGCAGGAATAGAAGAGAGTTTAGTCGCACCCCGCACTCCCGTTGAAGAAAAATTGGCACAAATTTGGGCAAAAGTCCTGAGAGTAGAGCAAGTGGGGATTCATGACAACTTCTTTGAACTTGGCGGACACTCGCTACTAGCAACCCAATTGGTTTCACGCATCCGCACTAGCTTCAAAGTAGAACTACCGTTGCGTAGTTTATTTGCGGCACCGACAGTTGCCGAATTAGCACCATCGATTCAGCAGTTACAGCAACAAAACATAGAACTAAAAGTACCACCCATCTTACCAAGGAAAAAGAATGCAAAATCATAATGAAGAATTACCACTATCTTATGCTCAACAGCGTTTGTGGTTTTTAGACCAGTTACAGCCGAACAGTCCCTTATACAACATACCCTTAGCTTTGCGTCTAGTAGGAACTCTCAATCGAGCAGCCTTGGCACAAAGCTTAAAAGAAATTATTGATCGTCACGAAGCCTTACGCACCAATTTCATGACAATTGATGGACAACCAGCACAAATCATTCAAACAGAAATAAATTGGACAGTATCAGTTGTTGACTTGCAGCATTTATCTAGCACCGAACAAGAAAGTGCTTCACAGCAAGTGGCACAAAAACAAGCGATTCAACCCTTTGATTTGGCAAGTGAATCCTTAGTCAGAGCGACATTAGTAGTAATATCAGAGACAGAACACTTACTATTAGTGTGTATGCACCACATTGTCAGTGATGGCTGGTCTATGGGTGTGTTTGCCCATGAACTAGCGGCACTGTACAATGCCTATGCTCAAGGTCAGCGAACACCGTTAGAGCAATTACCAATTCAATACGCAGATTTTGCAATTTGGCAAAGAGAGTTTTTGCAAGGGGATTTGCTGCAAAGCCAATTGAGTTACTGGCAACAACAACTAAAAGAGGCACCAGCGTTATTATCCCTACCCACAGACAGACCCAGACCTGCTGTGCAAACCTTCGTAGGCGCACATCAACAGTTTGCACTTTCAGTTGAGTTAACTCAAAAGTTGACAAAACTGAGTCAGGAGCAGGAAGTAACACTATTCATGACATTGTTGGCAGCATTTGATACCCTACTTTACCGCTACACAGGACAATCAGACATTGTGGTAGGGGCTCCTATAGCCAACCGCAATTACGGTGAAATAGAAGCATTAATCGGCTTTTTTGTCAATACATTGGTAATGCGTACCAACTTGGAAGGGAATCCTCGATTTAGTGAATTACTGACTCGTGTTCGGTTAATGGCAATGGATGCATACTCTCATCAGGATTTACCTTTTGAAATGCTAGTTGAGGCATTGCAGCTAGAACGGGATCTCAGCTATACACCGCTGTTTCAGGTAGTGTTTGGCCTTCAGAATGCTCCTAACTCTCAAGTAGAGTTGACTGGATTAACTGTTAGTCCATTGGTAGTAGAAAGTGTAACTGCCAAGTGTGATCTTACCTTAGCAATGGAGAACACAGGTACTGGACTAATTGGTGTGTGGGAGTATAACACTGACTTGTTTGATACAGGCACTATTGAGCGGATGACTGGTCATTTTGTCACCTTACTTGAGGGAATTGTGGCGAATCCCCTTGAGCGAATTTCCCAATTACCTCTGCTGACAGAAGTTGAGCAGCAGCAGTTATTAATTGAGTGGAATGATACACAAGTAGACTATCCCCAAGATAAGTGTATCCATCAGTTATTTGAGGAGCAGTGTTTGAGGACACCCGATGCTGTGGCGGTGGTATTTGAAGAGCAACAACTTACCTATCACGAGTTGAATTGTCGCGCTAACCAGTTGGCACATTACTTGCGCTCATTGGGAGTGGGAGCAGATGTATTGGTGGGTATTTGTGTAGAGCGATCGCTAGAGATGATCGTGGGAATACTAGCCATTTTCAAGGCGGGTGGCGCTTATGTGCCGCTTGACCCAGGGTATCCCCAAGAACGCTTACAATATATTCTCGAAGATACTTTAGTTTCTCTACTGCTGACCCAACAACGAATCTTGGACAAACTACCTGAGCATCAAGCGCAGCTTGTTTGTTTGGATGAGATATGGGAAAAAATTGTCCAAAATAATCAAGACAATCCTACCAGTGGGGTGACGGCTTTTAATCTAGCGAATGTAATTTACACTTCCGGTTCAACAGGTAAACCTAAAGGTGTAATGGTTGAGCATAAGGGATTATGCATACCACCATCAGCACTGGCAGTTCTGCCGACGGAAGAACTCCCGGCGTTGCAAACAATAATTGTCGGTGGAGAAGCTTGTGCTGCTGAACTGATAAAACAATGGTCTGTGGGAAGAAATTTCTTCAATGCTTATGGTCCGACAGAAGCCAGTGTCTGTGCTACAGTAGCAAAATGTACTGATGTTGATCAGAAAATATCCATCGGTCGTCCAATCGCCAACGCGCAAATCTACATTTTAGACGAATATCTGCAACTAGTTCCCGTTGGTGTACCAGGAGAATTGCACATCGGTGGTGCGGGGTTAGCACGAGGCTACCTCAACCGACCTGAATTGACACAAGAGAAATTTATCCCCAATCCCTTTGACAATTCAAAATTTAAAATACCCTACAGAAACGCCAAAGGCGGACAAAATTCAAAATTATATAAAACTGGGGACTTAGCCCGTTATCTGCCAGATGGCAACATTGAATACCTGGGACGCATCGACAATCAGGTAAAAATTCGTGGCTTCCGCATTGAATTGGGAGAAATTGAAGCAGTACTAAGTCAACTAGGCGATGTCCAGGCATCTTGCGTCATTGTCCGCGAAGATATAACCGGGGATAAACGCCTAGTTGGTTACATCGTGCCACAAAAAGAGGTGACACCGACAGTTAGTGAACTGCGACAATTCCTAAAAGCCAAACTACCAGAATACATGGTACCTAATGCTTTCGTCATTTTAGACTCTCTGCCACTAACTCCCAATGGTAAAATCGACCACCGCGCTTTACCCGCACCAGATTTACACAGGGAATTCAAACACAAATATGTAGCCCCGCGCACTCCAGTTGAGGAAATGCTGGCACAAATTTGGGCGCAAGTCCTCAAAGTAGAGCAAGTGGGGATAGAAGATAACTTCTTTACCTTCGGTGGACACTCACTCCTAGCAATACAACTGGTTTCACACATCCGCAACATTTTCCAAGTGGAACTACCATTGCGGGAGTTATTTGCTGCACCGACAATAGCCGAATTGATGCCATTGATTCAGCATTTACAACAACAAGACTTAGAACTAACTTCCCCACCCATCTTACCAAGGGCAGAGAATGCAGAATTACTATTATCATTTGCTCAAAATAGGCTGTGGTTTTTAGACCAGTTCGAGCCGAACAGTGCCTTATACAACATACCCATAGCTTTGCGTCTAGTAGGAACTCTCAATCAAGCAGCCTTAGAACAAAGCTTACAAGAAATTATTCATCGCCACGAAGCCTTACGCACCAATTTAATTACAGTTGATGGACAACCAAGACAAATCATTCAAACAGCAACAAATTGGACAGTAGCAGTTGTTGACTTGAGGCATTTATCGACAACTGCACAAGAAATAGCTGCACAGCAATTAGTACAACAACAAGCTCTGCAACCCTTTGACCTAGAAAAACAAGCATTAGTGAGAGCGACATTAGTAGTGCTGTCTGTAACAGAGCATCTATTTTTAGTGTGTATGCACCATATTGTCTCTGATGGCTGGTCCATGGGGGTGTTTGTCCAAGAACTAGCGACCCTGTACAATGCTTATTCAATAAGTCAGCCTGCCAATCTCGCACCACTGCCGATTCAGTACGCAGATTTCGCCTTATGGCAGAGACAGTGGTTAGCCGGGGATGTATTACAAAACCAATTGAGTTATTGGCAACAACAACTAAAAGATGCACCAACCCTATTATCACTCCCCACAGACCGACCCAGACCTGCTGTGCAAACCACCGCTGGGGCATATCATGAGTTTGCACTCTCTGTTGAGTTAAGTCAAAAACTGACAAAACTAAGTCAGGAACAAGGGGTGACGTTGTTCATGATGTTGTTGGCAGCCTTTGATACCCTACTTTATCGCTACACAGAACAATCAGACATTTTAGTAGGGACACCAATTGCTAATCGTAATCGTAGTGAAATAGAAGGGTTAATTGGCTTTTTTGTCAATACTTTAGTTTTACGGACTGATTTATCAGGTAATCCCAGTTTTGCGGAATTACTCACTCGTGTTCGGTTGATGGCAATGGATGCTTATGCTCATCAGGATTTACCCTTTGAAATGTTGGTGGAAGTATTGCAGCCAGAACGCGACCTCAGCCATGCACCACTGTTTCAGGTAGATTTTCTCCTCCAAAATGATCCCCTAGCGACCGTAGAGTTGACTGGGTTAACTGTCAGTCCATTACCAATAGAAACCGTAACGGCAAAATTTGATCTGACCTTAGGAATGCAGAACACAGGTAATGGACTGGTGGGAGTGTGGGAGTACAACACCGACTTGTTTGACCATAGCACCATCGCCCGGATGGCGGGTCATTTTGTCACAATCCTGGCAGCAATTGTGGCGAATCCCAGCGAGCGAATTGACCAATTGCCAATGCTAACAGCAGTTGAGCAACACCAGTTATTTGTAGAATGGAACGATACTCAAGCCGATTATCCCCAAGATAAATGTATCCATCAGTTGTTTGAACAGCAGGTTAAGTTTACCCCAGATGCAGTAGCAGTAATATTTGAAAATCAACAATTAACTTATGGTGAGTTGAACACCCAAGCTAATCAATTAGCACACTACTTACAAGATATTGGTGTAAAACCAGAAGTTTTGGTGGGGATTTATTTGGAGCGATCGCTATCCATCATCGTCACATTGTTAGCCGTCCTCAAAGCCGGTGGCGGTTATGTCCCCCTCGACCCTGATTATCCCCAGCAGCGTTTAGCTGACATATCTGAGGATTCACAATTTTCTGTGCTGATCACACAGCAAAAATTGCTCAATTCTCTACCAGTACAAGGAGTAAAAGTCATTGTCTTAGATACAGAATCTGAGATGCTGACGAATCAAAGTCCAGCAAATCCGGTCAGTGAGGTCAAACCAGAAAACTTAACTTGTCTATTGTACACTTCTGGGTCTACCGGCAAACCCAAAGGCGTGATGCTGACTCATGCTGCTTTAGTTAACCATAGCAGTGCAATTAGTGAAGTATTTGCCCTAACTAGCGCAGATCGTGTGTTGCAATTTGCGTCCTTCAGCTTTGATGTAGCGGCGGAAGAAATATTCCCCACTTGGTACAAAGGCGCAACGGTGGTATTAAGACCCACACAAATGTTCCCTGACTTTGCCAGCTTGAGCCAATTTATTGCCCAAGAAAGTCTCAGCGTCTTAAATATTACTCCAGCCTATTGGCATGAATGGGCAGTAGCTGTATCTCAAGACAATGCAACCGTACCGCCAAGTCTGCGGTTAGTGGCGGTGGGTGGAGATGCAGTTCTCCTAGAAACAGTGACAATATGGCGACAAGTAGTAGGCGATCGCGTCAATTGTCTAAATGTCTACGGTCCTACGGAAGCATCTGTAACCGCCATAGTCCATGACCTACTCCATCCTCAATCAGAAACAGCCAACTCAGTGCTAATTGGTCGTCCCATTGCCAATACACAAGCCTACATCCTTGACCGTCATCTGCAACCAGTACCAGTGGGAGTCAAAGGTGAACTGCACCTGTGTGGTGTTCGTTTAGCAAGAGGTTATCTCAACCGCCCAGAACTGACGGAGGACAAATTTATTCCCAACCCCTTCAGCCCCAGCAGCGGGGCAGAAATTCTAGCTAATTCCCAGTCCCTAGTCTCCAGTTCCCGACTTTATAAAACCGGGGACTTAGCCCGCTATTTGCCAGATGGTAATATTGAGTGCTTTGGACGCATCGACAATCAAGTAAAAATTCGGGGATTCCGCATCGAGTTGGGAGAAATTGAAGCGGTACTAAACCAATATATTGATCTGCAGACATCTTGTGTGATCATCCGCGAAGATACCCCAGGGGATAAATATTTAGTTGCCTACGTAGTACCATATCCCGAAAAAATACCCACAATTAGCGAACTGCGTCAATTCCTCTCTAGGAATCTGCCTCTTTACATGGTGCCCCAGGCTTTCGTATTTCTGGACTTTCTCCCACTAACACCAAACCGCAAAGTAGACCGTCGCGCCCTACCAGCACCAGATTTATCCAGCAACAGAACAGATAAATATGTTGCCCCACGCACCCCCACCGAAGAAATGCTGGCACAGATTTGGGCGCAAGTGTTGAAAGTGGAGCAAGTCGGCATTCATGATAACTTCTTTGAAATTGGGGGACACTCCCTACTCGCAACGCAACTGGTATCCCGCATCCGTTCCCACTTCCAAGTAGAACTACCATTGCGAAGCCTGTTTGCAGCAGCGACAGTTGCCCAATTAGCTGATCTGATTGGGCAATCACAGCGACAAAACTTAGAAATCACAGTACCACCAATTTTACCAAGGGGAGAGAATGCAGAATTATCATTGTCTTATGCCCAGCAACGGTTATGGTTTTTAGACCAGTTACAGCCCAACAGTTCCTTATACAACATACCCTTAGCTTTGCGTCTAGCAGGATTTCTCGAAGTTGCAGCCCTAGAACAAAGCTTAGAAGAAATTATTCATCGCCATGAAGCGTTACGCACCAACTTCATCACCATTGATGGAAAACCCACTCAAATCATTCAAACAGTCAGGAATTGGCAACTATCAGTAATTGAATTGCAACATCTGCCAAGATTTGAGCAAGAAACATCTGCACAGGAATTGGCAATTACACAGGCTATTCAACCCTTTGACTTGGCCAGCGGTTCCCTACTGAGAGCAACATTAGTCGTACTGTCCGAGACAGAACACATATTGTTAATTTGTATGCACCACATTGTCAGTGATGAATGGTCAATAGGTGTGTTTATTCAGGAAGTGGCAACATTCTACAATGCTTATGCTCAAGGTCAGTCTGCCAATGCCGCACCACTACCGATTCAGTACGCCGATTTTGCAATTTGGCAAAGACAGTGGTTAGTCGGGGAGGTACTGCAAAGCCAATTGAGTTACTGGAAACAACAACTAGCAGACGCACCAGCTTTATTGTCCCTTCCCACCGACAGACCCAGACCTGCTGTGCAAAAATTCGTTGGCGCGTATCAAGAGTTTGCACTTTCTGTGGAATTAACTCAAGGCTTAATGCAACTGAGTCAGCAACAAGGGGTAACTTTGTTCATGACGCTGTTGGCAGGGTTTGATACATTACTTTACCGCTATACCGGACAATCAGATATTTTGGTGGGGACACCAATTGCTAACCGCAATCACAGCGAAATAGAAGGGTTAATTGGCTTTTTTGTCAATACTTTAGTGATGCGGACTGATTTATCGGCAGATCCTAGTTTCTCATCGTTACTGGTGCGTGTTCGGGAAATGGCGCTGTCCGCCTACGCTCATCAGGATTTGCCATTTGAAATGCTGGTGGAAGCATTACAGCCCCAAAGAAACCTCAGCCATACACCCCTATTCCAGGTGGCATTTGTGTTCCAGAATACGCCTAACTCTCAAGTAGAACTGACTGGGTTAACTGTTAGTCCATTGGTCGTAGAAAACACAACTGCCAAGTTTGATCTTACCTTAGCAATGGAGAACACAGGGACTGGACTGGTGGGAGTGTGGGAATATAACACTGATTTGTTTGATAGCAGCACCATCGAGCGGATGGCGAGTCATTTTGTGACACTACTTGAGGGAATTGTAGCGAATCCCTTTGAGCGGATTTCCCAATTACCTCTGTTGACAGCAGTTGAGCAGCAGCAGTTATTAATTGAGTGGAATGATACACAAGTAGACTATCCCCATGATTTGTGCATTCATCAGTTGTTTGAGGAGCAGGTAGAGCGCAACCCGGATGCTGTGGCGGTGGTATTTGAAGAGCAACAACTTACCTATGATGAGTTGAATTGTCGCGCTAACCAGTTGGCGCATTACTTGCAGTCTTTGGGTGTGGGTGCGGATGTACTGGTGGGTATTTGTGTGGAGCGCTCTTTGGAGATGATTGTGGGACTACTTGCAATTCTCAAAGCGGGTGGGGCTTATGTACCACTTGACCCAGAGTATCCCCAAGAGCGTTTGAGCTTTATCCTTGAAGATGCCCAGGTGAAGGTACTATTAACCCAACAGTCACTCCTGGACAAATTACAATCGCATCAAGCGCAGCTTGTTTGTTTGGATGAGATATGGGAAGAAATTGTCCAAAATAATCAAGATAATCCTACCAGTGGGGTGACGGCTTTTCATCTAGCGAATGTAATTTACACTTCCGGTTCAACAGGTAAACCTAAAGGTGTAATGGTTGAGCATAAGGGATTATGCAACCTAGCTCAAGC
>NZ_LJOQ01000019.1:0-40781 GCF_001672255.1 Anabaena sp. AL09 | reverse complement strand
TACCACCATCAGCACTGGCAGTTCTGCCGACGGAAGAACTCCCGGCGTTGCAAACAATAATTGTCGGTGGAGAAGCTTGTGCTGCTGAACTAATCAGACAATGGTCTGTGGGCAGAAATTTCTTCAATGGCTACGGTCCGACAGAAGCCAGTGTCTGTTCTACAGTAGCAAAATGTACTGATGCTGATCAGAAAATCTCCATCGGTCGTCCAATTGCCAACGCGCAAATCTACATCTTAGACTCACACTTACAACCAGTACCCATCGGTGTACCAGGAGAATTGCACATCGGTGGTGCGGGGTTAGCACGCGGCTATCTCAACCGACCAGAGTTAACCCAAGAGAAATTTATCCCCAACCCTTTTGATAATTCAAAATTATATAAAACCGGGGACTTGGCACGCTATTTACTTGATGGCAATATAGAATATTGAATTAGGCGAAATTGAAGCCGTACTTAGTCAACATGAGGATGTGCAAATATCTTGCGTCATTGTCCGCGAAGATACCCCAGGTGAGAAGCAGTTAGTCGCCTATATTGTGCCGCAAAAAGATGTCACACTCACACCTAGCGAACTGCGTCAGTTTATTGGCAATAAACTCCCAAGCTACATGATACCCCAGGCTTTTGTAATCCTGGAGTCTTTACCGATAACACCAAATGGAAAAATAGACCGCCGCACCCTACCAGCAGCAGATTTACACAGTGAAATAGCAGACAAATTTGTTGCACCCCGTAACCCCATTGAGGAAAAATTAGCACTCATTTGGACTCAAGTGCTGAGGTTAGAGCAAGTAGGCATTGACGATAACTTCTTTGCCTTCGGAGGACATTCTTTACTAGCAACTCAGGTAATTTCTCGCTTGCAGGAAGCTTTTAAGATTTCGTTACCGTTGCGTTATATCTTTGAATCACCGACAGTTGCCCAGTTAAGTGAGGTGATATCAAGTCAGCTAGAAACTAGTTCAGGTTTGACGGTGCCAGCAATGACACCTGTTGAGCGAGACAGAGACATACCTCTATCGTGGGCACAGGAACGCCTGTGGTTTATGAATCAGTTGGAAGGTGAAAGTAGTGCTTACACAATAGATTTCACCATGCGGCTGGTGGGGAATCTCAATGTCAAAGCTTTAGAGCAAGCTTTTAGGGCGATCGCGCAACGCCATGAACCTCTGCGGACTCAGTTTAAGATTAAGGATAATAAGCCAGTGCAGGCGATCGCACCCAGTATGACCATCACCCTACCAGTGGTGGATTTACAAAATCTCCAAGACCCCACCAAACAAGTAGAGGAACTGGCGACAGCAGAAGCCTGTAAACCCTTCGATTTGGCTAATGGTTCAGTGCTGCGAGTCAAGCTTTGGCAAGTTGCGCCCGACGAGTATGTATTGCTACTAGCAATTCATCATATTGCAGCTGATGGTTGGTCAATGGGCATTTTGATCGATGAACTCTCAGCCTATTACCGCAGCTTTTCAATGGGTAGTTCTATTGAATTACCAGAATTATCTATACAGTATGCCGACTTCGCTGTCTGGCAGCGTCAGTGGCTGACAAATCAAGTATTAGAGCGTCAATTAAGCTACTGGAAGCAACAGTTAACAGGTGCGCCACCTCTATTAGAATTACCCACAGACCGCCCCCGCCCAGCTATACAAACTTTCCGAGGCGGTACAGAGCGACTGCAACTAGATAGCCAACTAACGCAGCAGCTGAAAAAGCTCTCTCAAAATTCTGGAAGCACTCTGTTTATGACACTGTTGGCGGGCTTTGTGGTGTTACTGTCTCGCTACAGTAGACAAACAGATTTGGTGGTTGGCTCACCGATCGCCAATCGCAATCGCCAAGAAATCGAACCACTAATTGGCTTTTTTGTCAATACATTGGCGCTGAGATTCGATCTCTCCCCAGAACCGAGCTTTGAAGCCTTACTAGCGCAGGTGCGAAAAGTTACCCAAAACGCCTACGAGCATCAGGATTTACCCTTTGAAATGTTAGTGGAAGAGTTGCAAGTGGAGCGGAACTTGGATCGCAATCCCTTGACGCAGGTGGTATTTGCCCTCCAGAATGCGCCAACTGCGCCTTGGGATTTTCCTGGTGTCAGGGTGGAGGATATGGCTTCAGCACTGGACTCGGTTCGCGTTGACCTAGAAGTTTACTTGTGGGACGTACCAGAAGGTCTGGGAGGCTTTTGCTCGTATAACAGGGATTTGTTTGATGGGACAACTATTGCCCGGATGATGCAAAATTTTGTAACTTTATTAGGGGCAATTGTTGACAATCCCCAACAATCGGTAGCTTTACTACCCTTGCTAACAGAGGGCGATCGCCATCAACTATTAAAGGAATGGAATGATCCCCAAACCGATGATCCCTACCACAAGTGTATTCATCAATTAGTAGAAGAAAAGGCGGAACAGACTCCCGATGCAATCGCAGTAGTCTGTGGAAATCAACAACTGACCTATGCACAGTTGAACAATCGCGCTAATCAGTTAGCTCATTACCTGCGGTCTTTGGGGCTAGAAACCGAGCAGTTGGTGGGGATTTGTGTAGAGCGATCGCCCTTAATGCTCGTGGGAATTTTAGGAATTCTCAAAGCAGGCGGTGCTTACGTGCCGCTTGACCCTGAGTATCCCCAAGAACGTCTGAGCTTGATGTTAGAGGACAGTCAAGTTTCGTTACTGCTGACCCAAGGGACACTCATTGAAAAATTACCCCAACATCCAGCCAAACCTGTATTTTTAGATGAAATCTGGCAACAAATTGCCCAAAACAGCCAAGAAAATATCACGGGAATCGTCACTGCTGCTAACTTAGCCAATGTAATTTATACTTCTGGGTCTACGGGTAAACCGAAAGGGGTAATGGTTGAGCATAAGGGATTATGCAACCTAGCTCAAGCTCAGATTCAGGCTTTTGGTTTGCATTCTGATAGTCGAATTCTCCAGTTTGCTTCCTTGAGTTTTGATGCTTGTATATCAGAAATTTTGATGTCCTTGGGATCGGGAGGGACACTTTATCTAGGAAGCAAAGATTCTCTAATGCCCGGTACGCCCTTAATTGAGCGATTACGAGATTATGCCATTACCCATATTACTCTACCGCCCTCGGCATTAGCTGTTCTGCCTATGGTTGAACTGACTACCCTGGAAACTATAATTGTGGCAGGAGAAGCTTGTTCTGTTGAACTGATCAAACAATGGTCAGCGGGGCGTAATTTCTTTAATGCTTATGGACCGACAGAAGGAAGCGTCTGTGCAACTGTGGCAAAATGCACCTCTTTCGACCCAAAAGTTACCATTGGTCGTCCCATTGCCAACGTCCAAGTTTACATTTTAGACTCCCAGTTACAGCCTGTGCCGATTGGTGTACCAGGAGAATTACATATTGCTGGCGTCGGGGTAGCCAGAGGCTATCTCAACCGACCAGAATTAACCCAAGAGAAATTTATCTCCAATCCCTTTGGCCTATCAAAATTGTATAGAACCGGGGATTTAGGTCGTTATTTAGCGGATGGGACAATTGAATACCTGGGACGCATCGACAATCAAGTGAAGATTCGGGGTTTTCGCATAGAACTGGGTGAAATTGAAGCAGTTGCAAGCCAACATCCCTTAGTACAGGAAAGTGTCGTCATAGCAAGAGAAGACATCCCTGGTGATAAACGTCTGGTGGCTTATTTAGTTCCGGCTCTCCAGGGTCAAGTTTTACCAGAACAGTTGGCGCAATGGCAAGGCGAGTATGTTAGTGATTGGCAAAAACTCTATGAACAATCCTATAGCCAACAGCAAACCCCAACAGATGACCCCAGCTTCAATATTAGTGGTTGGAACAGTAGTTATACTGGCAAAGCCATTCCCGATTCAGAAATGCGGGAGTGGGTTGAGAGTACGGTGAGCCGAATTTTGGGAGGGAAACCGCAGCGAGTGTTAGAAATTGGTTGCGGTAGTGGGTTATTGCTATTTCGCGTTGCTCCCTATTGTCAAGAATATTGGGGAGCCGATTATTCCTCAGCAACTATTCGCAATCTGGAGCGATTATGTGGGGAGATCCAGGGTCTAGAAAATGTCCACCTCCTGCACAAAACAGCAGATAACTTTGAAGGTATCCCCCAAGGAGCCTTTGATACGGTGGTTGTGAACTCAGTAGTACAGTATTTTCCCAGTGTGGACTATCTGTTACAGGTTTTAGAAGGGGCAATGACAGCGATCGCCTCTCAAGGTAAGATATTCGTGGGGGATGTCCGCAGTTTACCCTTGCTCTTGCCATACCATGCCGCCGTACAGTTAGCCCGCGCCGAGTCTGACAGAACCGTTGAACAATGGCAACAGCAGGTACATCAGACTGTGTCCGCCGAAGAAGAACTACTCATTGATCCCAGATTTTTCATTGCTCTACAACAACGTTTTCCCCAGATTACTTGGGTAGAGATTCAACCTAAGCGCGGTCATGCTCAAAATGAGTTAACCCAATTCCGCTATGATGTCACTCTGCACCTAAGTAATAATGTGGAGAAAAGGGCAGTTCCTTGGTTAAATTGGCAACTTAACCAACTTTCGTGGACACAATTGCAAGATCAGCTAAAGTTGGGTCAGCTAGAATGGTTAGGAATCAGAGATGTACCTAATCAACGGCTACAACAGGCGCGGCAGGTTTTAGGCTGGTGGGAAAATCCTCCTGCCGCCTCTACGGTGGGAGAACTGCGACAACGGTTAGCCGAACAGCCAATGGTGGGGATCAATCCTGAGCAAATTTGGCAGATAGGAGAGGAGTTAGGCTACACAGTCCACCTCAGTTGGTGGGAAAGTAGTCAGGATGGTTGTTTTGATGTGGTATTTAGCCGTAACAGTTCAATGCTAGTTTCTGATATACAATCATACCCAAGTTTTTGGGAGCATGAGACAATTACAACTAAACCCTGGACTGACTATACGAACAATCCCCTCTATGGTAAGTTAGTCCAGAAGCTTGTGCCGCAAGTGCGGGAATTTATCCAACAAAAGCTACCCAATTACATGATTCCTCAAGCTTTTGTCCTGCTAAATGCTTTACCCTTAACCCCCAATGGTAAAGTAGATCGTCGCGCATTACCTACACCTGATACAGCTTCCAGAAATCTGGGAACGGGTTTTGTGTCACCTCGCACTCCTATTGAAGCTCAAATTGCACAAATCTGGAGTGAAGTTTTGGGATTGGAACGCATTGGGGTTAAGGATAATTTCTTTGAACTAGGCGGACATTCTCTATTAGCGACTCAGGTGATCTCTCGTTCCCGCGATATTTTCTCGGTGGAATTGTCCTTACAAAATTTGCTGGAGTATCCAACTATCGCCAATTTAGCCCAAATGATTGAGGTACTTGGGGTTAGTCAAATATCTATTACCGAAACCCCAGAAGATTACGAAGAGGGAGAATTATAGAAAAATTTCCCCGCTTTCAAAGTAGGTAGCTCATCACTTTGTTGCGAAAATCAAAGCCCAAAAAGCTGATAATTTCGTAGGGTGGGCACTCAGGGGGAACGGTAGAGGGCAATACGGCTCAGATAGGGTTGGGGAATGTGGGGGGTGTGAAAGAATAATTGTTGGTGCGATTCGTTGTTATATTTTTATAAAATTTAAACCGATGAAAACAGTTAATTTTTTGTCTCATCTCAATGATTTAGGAATAAATGTCTGGGTGGAAAATGATAAGCTGCGTTATCGTTCACCCAAGGGAGTAATAATTCCAGAATTACTGCAAGAGTTAAAAGAGCGTAAAGAGGAATTAATCGCTTTCTTGCGCCAACAAGCGGAGGATTTAAATCAAGCAGAAACCTATGATGTCGTAATTTGTGGTGGTGGATTAGCGGGTTTAACTTTAGCAAGACAGTTAAAATTGCAAAAGCCTAATATGGCGATCGCCGTGCTTGATAAAATGTCTGGTCCTTCACCAGAAGCTAGTTTTAAGGTGGGAGAGTCAACGGTTGAAGTGGGAGCTTTTTATTTAGCGAATACTCTGCAATTAACCGATTACTTTGAAGAACAACATTTAGTTAAACTGGGATTACGATATTTCTTTAACAATAGTGCTACCAATTTCCAAGAAAGACCAGAACTAGGACTATCAGAGTTTCATGCTCCCAATTCTTATCAAATAGATCGGGGAAAATTGGAAAATGATTTGCGCCAGTTTAATATGGAAGCGGGAGTAGAATTACGGGAAGGTTGTTTAGTTAATGAAATTGCTCTCGCGGAAGGATTACAGCAACATCATAAAGTTGTTTATACCCAAGGTGATGGAGATAATAGAAAAAACAAAATCATTAAAGCAAGGTGGGTAGTTGATGCAATGGGTCGCCGTCGATTTATTCAAAGAAAACTGGGCTTAGATAAACCTAATAATGATAACTTTAGTGCTGTTTGGTTTCGGGTTGATGGTCGCTTTGATATCGGCGATTTTGTCCCTAGCAGTGAAGAAAAATGGCATAATCGTGTTCCCAACAAAAATCGTTATTATTCTACGAATCATTTATGCGGTGAAGGCTACTGGGTTTGGACAATTCCTTTATCTACTGGTCATACCAGTATCGGGATTGTGGCTCGTCAAGATATTCATCCTTTGAAGAATTATTATAACTACGAACTGGCTTACCAATGGTTACAGAAAAACGAACCAGTTTTGGCTTTTCACTTAAAAGATAAAGAGCCTGAAGACTTCAGGAAAATGCCCAAATATAGCTACTCATCTAAACAAGTATTTTCCTCCAATCGTTGGGCTTGTGTGGGTGAAGCTGGAACATTTCCCGATCCATTTTATTCTCCAGGTACAGATAATATTGGATTTGGTAATTCATTAACGACCCAGTTAATCGCACTCGATTTGGAAGATAAACTTACCAAAGAAAAGGTTGAAGATGCTAATTATTTTTACATAACCTATAGCGATGGGGTCACGTTAAATATTCAAAATGCCTATAATTGTCTAGGAAATGGTATTGTGATGTCCACAAAATTCATTTGGGATATTTTATCAGGATGGACATTTAGTGGTTTGATGATGTTTAATTCTATCTTCCTTGATCAGAATTTTAGAACAAGAGTTCAAGAGATAAATAGCAAGTTTTTCCCCCTTTCCTATCGGATGCAACAGTTATTTAGAGATTGGGCGAATAAATCTTTAAATCGGGTTAACTTTGAATTTATTGATTATTTAGCGATTCCTTTTATTGATGAACTGCGAACCCGTAATTTAAAATCTAACAAACCTAAGTCGGAAATCATTGAAAATTATCTCAGTAGCCTCAAATTATTGGAGGAAGTGGCGCAAGTTATGTTTCACTTAGCCCTAGAAGATACCATGCCAGAGATGTTATCTAAAGTTAACTCTAATTCATGGTTAAATGCCTGGGCAATTAGTCTAGATGTTAGTAAATGGGAGGCGGATGGACTTTTTACTCCTAAGAGCGAACCGCGCAATTTAAACTTGATTAAACAACAGCTTTGGGAGGCAATTGGCAAGTGAAAGTAGTAGAGTTTTTATCTTATTTAAATAGTTTAGATATCAAAGTTTGGCTGGAGGAGCAGAAGCTACGATATCAGGCTCCCAAGGGAGTAATGACATCAGAAATTAAGCAAGCAATCGGGACTAGAAAATCTGAAATTCTGGCCTTTTTAAAACAAGCAAAAACGCCGGCGGATACTGTTGAATTAGCGATTATTCCTGTCTCACGGGATGAAGATTTACCCCTATCTTTTGCCCAACAGCGGCTTTGGTTTCTGCACCAGCTATCACCGGACAGTACTGCTTACAATCTGTTGGAGGCGCTGCGGCTAGAAGGTGCGCTGAATTTAGTGGCTCTGGAACAGAGTTTGACTGAACTGATTCGTCGTCACGAGATATTAAGAACTACTTTTCCCATGGTAGACGGAAAACCAGTCCAGCGAATTGCTCCGCCCTCAACAGTAACCTGGCAAATCGAGGATTTACAGGGGTTATCGACAGAAGAACAAACGGCGCAATTTCGACAGATGGCGATCGCTGCCGCATTAAAACCCTTCGATTTGGCAGGAGAACCCCTAGTACAGTTTACTTTACTGAAACTGAGTCCCTATTCGTATATACTGCTGTTGAAGATGCACCACATTATCTACGATGGTTGGTCATTGAGCATTTTCTTCGGTGAATTATCTCGGTTATATGAAGCTTTCACTCAAGGTTTACCCTCCCCTTTAGCTGAATTACCGATCCAGTACGCGGATTTTGCAGTTTGGCAACGTCAGTGGCTCACAGGTGAAGTCCTAGATCGCCAACTGAATTACTGGCGAGAACAATTAGCAGGGTTAACTCCCATCTTAGAACTGTCAACGGATTATCCCCGTCCCCCAGTTCAGACTTTTCAAGGTGGGGTTGAGTGTTTTCAACTGGATCGCGATCTGACCCAACGCCTCAAGCAGTTGAGCCAGGAATCAGACGCTACGCTGTTTATGACCCTACTGGCAGCTTTTTTGGTCTTAATTTCTCGTTATAGTGGTCAGTTGGATCTGGTGGTTGGCTCCCCCATTGCCAACCGCAACAGCAAGAGTGTCGAGCCGCTCATGGGGTTTTTTGCTAATACCCTAGCATTCAGGGGTAATCTCTCTGGAAACCCCACCTTTCGAGAATTCCACGAGCAAGTGCGACAAACAACGTTGTCAGCCTATGCTCACCAGGATTTACCCTTTGAAATGTTGGTGGAAAAGTTGCAGCTAGACCGCGATTTGAGTCGTAATCCCCTGGTACAGGTGCTGTTTTCTCTCCAGAATACCCCCCAATCTTCTAGCAATTTGTCAGGTTTAATTATCGAAAATATGCCCTTACCACTTGATGTCAGGGCCAGATTTGACTTGGAAGTGAACTACTGGGAAATTCCAGGAGGTCTGGAGGGTGTTTGGTGCTATAACTCTGATTTATTTGATGCAACCACAATTACTCGCATAGGGGAACATTTTCAAACTTTACTCCAAGCAATTGTGGCAAATCAAGAAATGCGAATTTCGGAATTACCACTGTTAAGTCCAGCCCAGCGTCATCAATTATTGGTGGAGTGGAATGATACTCAAGTAGATTATCCCCATGATTTGTGCATCCATGAGTTGTTTGAGCAGCAGGTAGAGCGCAACCCGGATGCTGTGGCTGTGGCGTTTGAAGAGCAACAACTTACCTATGATGAATTAAATTGTCGAGCTAATCAGTTAGCGCACTGTTTACGTTCTTTGGGAGTGGGAGCAGATGTGTTAGTGGGTATTTGTGTAGAGCGATCGCTCTTGATGATTGTGGGATTACTTGGTATTCTCAAAGCGGGTGGGGCTTATGTGCCACTTGACCCAGATTATCCCCAAGAGCGTTTGAGTTTTATGCTCGCAGATACTCAGATAAAAGTGCTGCTGACACAACAGAATTTAGTTGAGAAATTACAAAAACATCAAGTAAAACTTGTTTGTTTGGATACTGACTCTCCCGTGATTGCTCAATGTAGTCAGGATAATGCGATCGCTCCGCCTATCGCTGATGTACAAGCTACTAACTTGGCTTATGTGATTTATACATCAGGATCTACAGGTCAGCCTAAAGGTGTGGAAGTTGTTCACCGTGGTGTTAATCGTCTGTTGTTTGGAGTAGATTATGTTCATCTGGATGAAACCCAAAGATTTCTTCAGATAGCCCCAATTTCTTTTGATGCTTCCACATTCGAGATTTGGGGAGCTTTGTTGCATGGTGGAAAATGCGTTCTTTTCCCAGAAAGTATTCCTACCGCGAAAAGTCTGAGTGAGGAAATCCACAAACATGGCATTACTGTTTTATGGCTAACATCTGCTTTGTTTAACTCTATAATTGATGATGACCCACAAGCGTTATCAGGAATTAAACAGCTACTAATTGGTGGAGAAGCACTTTCACTTGCTCACGTTAATAGAGCTTTTGAAACTCTGCCATTTACGCAAATCATTAATGGATATGGTCCGACAGAAAGCACGACTTTTACTTGTTGTTATCCTATCCCTAGAAAAATTGAGACAACTATAGAGTCAATCCCCATTGGTTCTCCCATTGCTAATACCCAAGTCTACATCTTAGACGACTATTTGCAACCAGTTCCCGTTGGTGTACCAGGAGAGTTACACGTTGGTGGAGCAGGTTTAGCACGCGGCTATCTCAACCGACCAGAGTTAACACAAGAGAAATTTATCCCCAACCCTTTTGATAATTCAAAATTATATAAAACCGGGGACTATTGAATTAGGCGAAATTGAAGCCGTACTTAGTCAACATGAGGATGTGCAAATATCTTGCGTCATTGTCCGCGAAGATACCCCAGGTGAGACTTGTACTGAGCGTAGCCGAAGTAAGCAGTTAGTCGCCTATATTGTGCCGCAAAAAGATGTCACACTCACAACTAGCGAACTGCGTCAGTTTCTTGGCAATAAACTACCTGGATACATGATACCAAGTGCTTTTGTGATGTTGGACTCTTTACCACTTACTCCTAATGGTAAAATAGACCGCCACGCCTTGAAAGCACCTGCTCACACCAGTAACTCCGATGGATTTATCGAAGTGCGTAATCAATTGGAATTGAAACTGCTGCAAATCTGGTCAAATATTCTTAAAATTGACAAAATTGGGGTACAGGATAACTTTTTTGATTTGGGTGGTCATTCTCTTTTAGCTCCCTATTTAATGACTAAAATTAAGCAGCAGATTGGTAAAGATATTCCTGTAAAAGACCTTTTTCAAAACCCCACAATAGAACAGTTAGCAGCAATTATCCAAAAAGAATCCGATGATTCTTTTCCATCTTGTTTAGTAGCAATTCAGCCCAATGGTTCAAACTTACCTTTCTTCTGTGTTCCCGGTGCAGGGGGTAGACCTTTCTACTTCTATCACTTAGGACGTTGTTTAGGAGATGATCAACCGTTATACAGTTTTGAAAATAATCTGTATCAGGAATTAGGTGCGATTACTCATATTGAGGATATGGCTAGTATTTACATTGAAGCCATGCAAGCTGTTCAGCCACAGGGACCATACTTTTTAGGCGGACATTCTTATGGGGGGAATGTAGCTTTTGAAATGGCTCAACAGTTGCATAAACAGGGACAGGAAGTTGCTTTGTTGGCAATAGTTGATTCTTCAGCACCAACCTATAAAGATAAACAAATGCTGATTGATTATATTAATTGGGATCATGCGAGGTGGTTAGTTGAAGTGAGCAAAGGCATAGAAGTTTATTTAGAAAAGAATGTGGATATTTCTTATGATACTCTGCAATCTTTGACTGTGGATGAGCAACTAAAATACGTTTTACACTATTTCAAAATGGCTAATATGCTGCCTCCAAATGCTGAAATTACGCAGTTGACAAATATCGTCCAAGCTTATAAAAATAGCTGTTTATGTCTAGTTGATTATGTACCAAAACAGCCTTATCTAGGTAAATTGACAATTCTCCGCGCTAATGAGGATCTACCAGAAGACCCTAATGGTTATTTAAATGCTGAGGTTTCACAGGATTTATCCTTGGGCTGGAGTGAGTTTTCTAGCGAGCCAGTTGATATTCATTTTGTCCTCGGAAACCATATCACAATTATGGTTGAACCCCATGTCCAGGTTTTAGCAGAACAGTTGAAAGCTTGTATTCAGCAAGCACAAGCAAACATCTAAATGATGAGTGGGGTTGATCACAATGAAAACCAATATAAACAAGTGTGAGTAAAAATGGATAAAAACGAATTTATCAGTATATTTGACAGTTTAATTTTCAATACCTCGACTAGAGATTACTATGGTCAAAAAGAGTTTTTCAATGTCGGTTATTGGCACTCAGATACTCAAAATCAGCATGAAGCCTGTTTTAATTTGATGGAAAAGCTGTTAGAATTTATGCCAAGAAAGCAGGGAAATATCCTCGATGTTGGTTGCGGTTTGGGAGCAACTACCAGTCATCTCCTTAACTATTATTCCCCTGCGGATGTTGTGGGCATTAATATTTCCAGAAAACAAATCGAAAGAAGTATAGTTAATGCGCCAGGCTGCAAATTTATTTGCATGGATGCTGTGCAGATGGAATTTGAGGATGATTTTTTTGATAACATTATCTGTGTGGAGGCTGCTTTTTACTTTAACACAAGAGAGAAGTTTCTGAAAGAGGCAATGCGAGTATTGAAGCCAGGGGGAAATCTGATCCTCGCCGATCTCATTTTCGACACTACAAAGTATTTTGGTGATTTGATTGTTCCTGAAAATATTGTCAAAGATAAAGATATTGAAGATTATAAACGTCTTTATCAACAAGCAGGATTTCAGCCAATAGAATTTGTGGAAGCGACAGAGGTATGCTGGAAAACACACTACCGAGATTTAAAATCTTCGATTATAGAGGAATTTAAAACAGGAAAGATAGATGAAGAAACTTATAATTTCAATGTGGTTGCTATAGATGCTTTGCTAGATTCTTCATCTATAGATTATTTGTTGGTTTCAGTAAAGAAGCCAGTAAACTTACTGTGATATTTTGTTCTGTTTTTATTTGATGAGGTAAGACAATGTTTCAGTTGCTATCAGGCAAAAAAGTGGTGATTATTGGTATAAGCTCAGGGATTGATCTGGCGATCGCCAAAAAAATGGTAGAAATGGGGGCAAAAGTTGTACTTTCCCACTCATCTCAAGAGAAATTAAATGAGGCGATGGCGTTGATTTCTCTGGGAATTGAGGGTAAAACTGTTGATTTGTTGAATGAGGATGCAGTCAATGGTTTTTTTGAGCAGATCGGCAACTTCGATCATTTGATTGTAACGGCGATGGGAGACAGAAATATGCCGCGCTCGCTTTTAGCAGAGATGACCACCCAAACGGCTCAAGGTGCGATGGATAAATTCTGGGGGACGTTCTTGGCTGTGCGTGGATCGTTGAAAAATATCGCACCTGACGGCTCTATTACCCTCACATCCAGTGTCACTATCTTCAAATCTTCAAAAATGGGGGGTATTTCCGCGATCGCCGCAGCGAATGGTGCTGTTGCGGTGTTTGGGCGCTCACTGGCCTTAGAAATTGCACCGATTCGGGTCAACGTGATTGCGCCTGGACTGATAGAAGATACAAGTATCTGGAGCAGTCAAAGCGAATCTGAACGCTCAGACCTGACAAAATGGGCGATCGCCGCCTTACCTGTCGAGCATCTTGGTCAACCTGAAGAAATCGCGCAAGCAGTGTTAAGTTTAATTACCAATCCCTATCTCACAGGGGTGATTTTGCCTGTGGATGGTGGTGTAACTTTACTTTGACACTCTCAGGTCTAAAGACACGCTCGTTTCCCACTTACCGCAAGGTCTTATGAATTGTCAGTAACCCAGCCCTAAAGGGACTGGGCTTGTAAGAGAAATCAAGCAAGCTGTACTGACCAGACCACCCTGAGCGGAGTCGAAGGGAGTCCAAGGGTAGCCGTTATTTGAATGATTAATTTTTTATGAAAAATTAATTTTTCATATTCAGCATTCATAATTTATCTTATTTCTAAAATATGCCAACCCAAGTTGTTCAAGCTCAACCCATAACAAATGCTTTTTCAGATTTTACTCAATTTTTGGCAGGTGTAAAAGCGATTGCGGCACCTTATTGGTATCCAACAAAGCAAGGTGAAAGAGCATTCTCAGACGTGATTCGTTCATGGGGAATGCTGATTCTCCTGATATTACTAATAATCGCGCTTGTGGGTATGAATGCTTTTAGTAGTTTCGTTAATCGTTATTTGGTCGATACTCTGATTCAAGAAAAAGATTATTCTAAGTTCATTAACACCTTATCAGTCAATATTGTTGTACTTGTTTTTCTAACGCTTTTAGTAGGATTTTCTAAATTTGTCAGAAAACAAATTGCTCTTGATTGGTACAACTGGCTCAACTATCATATTTTAGATAAATATTTAAGCAATCGTGCTTATTATAAAATTAACTTTAAAGCAGATATTGATAACCCAGATCAGCGTTTATCCCAAGAAATTGAACCTGTTACCACTAAAGCTCTCAATTTTTCGGCTACTTTACTGGAAAAAGTCCTGGAAATGGGGACTTTTTTCATAATTATCTTGTCAATTTCCCGACTGATTGCGGTTATTTTGCTTGCTTATACAATTATAGGTAATTTTATTGCCATTTACTTAAATCAAGAATTGACTAAAATTAATCAAGAGGAACTCGTATTTAAAGCTGACTACAATTATTCCCTGACGCATGTTAGGAATCACGCTGAATCGATAGCTTTTTTTCAAGGAGAACCCCAAGAATTAAATATAATTGGGAAGCGATTTAATCATCTTTTCAAAAATACCCAACGCAAGATAGGTTGGGAGAGAGGGACGGACATTTTTAGCAGAGGATATCAATCTGTTATCCAAATATTCCCTTTTTTAGTACTTGCACCTTTATATATTAGAGGTGAAATTGATTTTGGACAACTGGGACAAGCCGCTTTAGCTTCTAATATGTTTGCTATTGCAATGGGTGAATTAATCAGTGAATTTGGGACTTATGGACAATTTTCTAGTTACGTTAAGCGTTTAAATGAGTTTTCAGATGCTTTAGAAGCAGTTACTAAAAAACTAGAGAATGTCAGTACCATTAAAACAGTAGAAGAAAACCATATCGCTTTTGATCATGTCACTTTACAAACACCCGACTATGAGCAGGTGATTGTTGAAGAATTATCACTTTCTGTCAAAGCAGGAGAAGGTTTATTAATTGTTGGCCCTAGTGGTCGAGGTAAAAGTTCTCTGTTGAGAGCGATCGCTGGTTTGTGGAATGCGGGGACTGGTCGTCTGGTGAGACCACCCTTAGAAGAAGTCTTATTTTTGCCGCAACGTCCTTATATAATCTTAGGAACTTTGCGCGAACAGTTACTTTATCCTAGTACAAATCGTCAAATACCTGACGCAGAACTGAAAGATATTTTGCAACAAGTTAATCTGCAAAACTTACTAAGTCGAGTCGATAACTTCGATACAGAAGTTCCTTGGGAGAACATATTATCGCTGGGAGAACAACAACGCCTTGCATTTGCACGACTGTTAGTTACTCATCCTAGTTTCACTATATTAGATGAAGCAACGAGTGCTTTAGATTTGAAAAATGAAAGTAATCTATATCAACAATTACAAGAGAGAAAAACAACATTTATTAGTGTGGGACATCGGGAAAGTTTATTTAATTATCATCAATGGGTTCTGGAACTTTCACAAAATTCCAGTTGGCAACTTTTGACTGTACAGGATTATCGGCGACAAAAAACCACAGAAATTGTCACTAATAGTTCTTTGACCCTTATTAAGAATAATTCTTGAAAAGGCTCATACTACATTATGA
Source organism: Anabaena sp. AL09 (assembly GCF_001672255.1). Taxonomy (NCBI): domain Bacteria; kingdom Bacillati; phylum Cyanobacteriota; class Cyanophyceae; order Nostocales; family Nostocaceae; genus Anabaena; species Anabaena sp. AL09. Next base: position 25,406 of record NZ_LJOQ01000019.1, on the reverse strand, counting down.
AGTGCAACTTTAGTTTCTTATCTGTCCTTGTTCCCTGTTCGCTTTTTTTGTAAGATTGAAGAGGATGTTTGAAAAGTTTATGGCTAAGAGGTTGTTTGAAAAGTATTATATGAAACCCATAATCTCCAAAAACCTAACCCCCCTCCCCCATTCCCTTGTAGGGAAGGGGGTTTTAAAGCCTCTCCCCTGGTAGGGGAGAGGTTTGGAGAGGGGTCTGTTTACACATTAAAAACTTTTAAAACATCCTCTAAGTCCACGCTACGCTATCGGCGATTATAAATCGCTCAAAGAGTATGAATTTAGACTTTTCAAACACTCTCTAAAGCAATAACGATATCAAACTTTGATTAAATCATTAGGCATAAAAAATGGTAACCATCTTTGTAGATGAACAAGAATTAACTAAACAAATAGTCCAAGATATTGGGCGAAATGAAATTGCTATTGCTGTCAAAAAACTGCGTCAACAGGCTAAAAACTCTTGTGAACTTCCTCCAACTTGGCTACTCAACACAGCCGATGCTTTAGAAAATAACGATTGGAGTATCTTGTCAGCAGGCTTTATCAATATGGATTTTATTGGTAAAAATGGCTATTTCTTAATTATCGCACCTTACCAAATAAATCGACAAAGCCAAGCCAATGTGACGTTAAGCGCACTTTACGGGAAAATACACGATAACCAAGAACCATCTATTGAACAATTAGAAAATCTGGTGCGGGCAAAATTTGGCACACTCGGACAACCAATTCCCATAAACCTTTCCTTTACCGAGATTGCTAGTTGGGGTAATGTCAGTGGTGAAAGTGGTGAAGCCTTTGTAGTCCCACATAGATGGTGTTTTCCTAATAGTGTTTGTGGTCCTGCATTAAACAATGCAAAGGAGCAGGGACGACGTTTCTTAGGTTCCAGCCACGAATGTATCCAAAAAATATTTGAATATGAAACAGCTAATTTACTATTAGGTCCGTTAGAAGACGAAATCAATGGTGAACGCTATCGCCACCTAGATACTCAAGTTCATGAAGCAGGACATGCGAGTGGTTTGGGATTTAACTTCAAGTTAAAGCATAAAATTTTCCGAAACTATACCAATTCTGGTGTAGAGGAATGGCGATCTGATAGCCTAGGGTTTGAGTTTGCAGCTTGCACTTTACCTGCTCAAGAAGCTGGGAAGTTGGTAGCTGTCAATTTCTGCATTCGCTTTGGCTTAGATGCTCACCGTTTAGGAGGGATAGAAAAAGATGTGGATGTATATGCTAGCCTGATCAGCTTAGAATATCTTTTTCAAAATGATGCCATATATATCACTAAAAATAGTCAATTAGCTTTACGTAATTTGAGTTATCCAGGTTTACTCCAAGCCGTGGAACTCCATCGAGCGCAAGCATTATCTCTTACCCGAAGAGAGTTAAATCTTAAAAGTCCTACAGGTCTTTTATCTTTGTACAAAGTAGACATTCACCCATCAACTCAATCAATTTTTCAGGGGCTAATTATCGGACCCTGTCAAAGAATTTGGAAAAAGTTGCAATAATAATTTTTCTGTCTTTTTGCCCGGATTTCTCATAAAGAAAAGAAAAAAAGGGGTCAAAAACTGCGAAACTGTATATGTAGGGCTTGCTGAATAAAGCTAAAACCGTTTATTAATAAAGGTTTTACAGATTTTTATCTCAAAAAAAATGCACCTATTTTGGCTGATGGTGTCCCAAAATAGGTGCATTTTTCCTTGTCGGATTTGGAAAATTGAGGATATCCATATAGCTAAAACTGTTCCCAGTTAAGAGTTAAGAGTTCCCTGCCGATTATAGCAGGGTTGGATGGAGACAAAGCGAGTCAAAGGACGCACATCGGCACGACCCAAAGCGCGTGCTAGTCGGTAAGCTAAGAAGTTCGAAACTCCGATATAGCGGACTTTACCAGCACGAACTATTGTATCGAGTGCTTCTAGAGTTTCATCGAGGGGAGTTGAAGCATCATCAGAATGCAATTGATACAGGTCAACATAATCAGTTCCCAATCGTCTCAGGGAAGCATCAATGGCATCTAAGATATGTTTGCGGGAAGATCCCTGATCCCAAGGTGCAGAACCGACTTTACCGACGGCTTTAGTAGCAACAATAAAATGTTCGCGTTTGCCTTTTAACCAGCGGCCAATGATTTCCTCAGTCCGTCCCGCAGTGGGTAGTCCACCACCAAGGGGATAAACATCGGCTGTATCAAGAAAGTTTATTCCTGCTTCGGCTGCGGTATCAAGGATTTTTATAGAGGTTTCTTCATCGGTTTGTAGTCCGAAGGTCATTGTACCGAGAACGAGTCGGGAAACAGTGAGTCCGGTTTGACCGAGTTTAGTATTTGGTAATGTCATGAAAATGTTAGTTGTAGAATTTTTATCTCACGCAGAGGCGCAGAGGCGCAAAGGAATAGAGATGCAAGAGTATGTCTAAATATATTAGAGTTACTCATAATTCACTAATTTTCTCTTTTCTTAATTTCTCTGCGTCCTCTGCGCCTCTGCGGTTCGTTTTCTTGATTATTTATTGATGTAGAGACGTTATATATAACGTCTCTATAGCTCACTCACAAAGTCATTTACACACCTACCAAAGTTTTGTTCTCTACTTGAGATTCAGTTTTAGGTAGTTTGGATTCTACCGCCGTACCTTTGAAGAAATCGGGGTTGGCTTCGGTGTAGAATTTATGAGGATTGCCGAATACATAAGCCTTGAAGTCATCTTCAGAAATTACGCCTTCTCTGACCAAATCCCAGCTTTCAGCTAAAGGTGCGGTAAGATCGGGTACATCCCAGTGACCAACATCGGAGGAGTAAATGGCGTTGAGTTTGACTCCCAAGGGGTTGGCTTTGTCGTTGAATGCGGCTGCAATGGTGCGGTCATCAGACTCAGAACCAAAGAAGAAACTGTTCACCCAGGAATCGCGGATATCTTCAATTGACTGAATACCTGCTGCACCAAAATCTTCCAATTCACTACCCACTGGTGAACGACTATGACGGTTGAAGGAAGAACCCAATACACTCTTGGTTAACTCTTCTTTGCTGAGAGAATATCCTTGAGTAATTTCTCCACCATACTCTGCAAACAACTCGAACAACTCATCAGCGTTGGTGAGGTCTGGATTGTAGTTTTGCAATCCTTCTAAACTCCGTTTGGAGAAACGATCTACCAAATGAATGTAGACGTGAGCGCCCCAATCTGCACCACCTTCAAGCATCCCAACACGCAATTGTGGGAATCTTCTAGTTACACCACCAAAGAACAAGGCTTTCGCAAAGGCTTGTGAACCATCGGCAAAGTGACCAATATGGTTATTCATGTAGTTACTAATGGAAGCGCGTCCAGTCCATCCTTGACTACCGTAATGGGTGGTCAAAGGTACGCCTAATTCGACGGCTTTAGCCCAGAAGGGATCGTAGTCATATTCACTATCTAGTCCGAAAAAGTCAATGTAAGAGGCATATTTGCCAATTTCTGGGAATTGATCGGCGGGGTATTTGTCTGCGATCGCTTTAATTGGACGTTTCACACCACCAGGAATATTTGCAACTTTCAAACCTAGTGTATTTACCGCAAATTCTAACTCTTCAATCGCTTCTTGGGGAGTAGTCATGGGGATACCAGCTACTACAGTCAAGCGATAGCTATATGGGCGGTAAATATCAGCATGATAGTGATTGATTGCCCGTTGCAATAATTGCCGATTCTCCTTACTTGCACCAGCCGCAGCTAAGGCATTATTGGGAAATAATACCGAATAATCTGAGCCTTGCTCCGCTTGACGTTCATAGAGTAATGCGGGCAGGGTGTAAGTAGCTAAATCTAGGGTATTACGGGTAACTCTAGCCCACCAAGGGGAGCGAATTGTGCGGTTGTTCTGACGTTCTTCTGGAGTTTGTTGATACCAGTCTTTACCTTCAGTCTTGGAATTGAGACGGGAGGATTCAGCTTTGCGTAATTCATCTACCAGCTTCACACCGCCGTAGTGAGCTATATAATCCTCAAGGGCAGGAGTAAAATCATTAGTGTGAACATCAGTATCAATGACAGGATAATCGAGATTAGCTCTAACTGCGGCGGAGGGGGAGCTTTTCAATTTGCTATATTTAGTCATATTTTCCTTAGAAAAGTTACAAGACGTTTTAGAAACCAGACTTCTCAAACAATTGCAGAATCTAAAAGTTATGAATTTTCAAGAAATCGGGAATCTGTGGGAGATTGTGCTGTTGATTTTGACTTGAGTGTTGAACGTGAGATTGAAGATTCTTGTCTTTTAAACAAGCTTAACTTTCCGATAGTTTGCATGGACTTCGGTAGGCTTTTAACGTCTGTGCTGACGGGATGGTTTAGATCCCCGACTTCTTTGAGAAGTCGGGGATCTGTAGGAATCATTTACACAAATGCCAATGTTTTTTCCTGTTGTTGAACAGCAAAACGATTAGCTGGACGACGTAAACCAAGGTTTTCACGCAAGGTGCTACCCTCGTATTCAGTCCGGAATAGTCCGCGTTTTTGCAGAACAGGAACGACTAAGTTGACAAACTCATCTAATCCTGTAGGTAGGATAGGTGGCATAATATTAAAACCATCCGCCGCACCATTGATAAACCATTCTTCAAGTTGATCAGCGATGGTTTCATGAGTACCCAAAATGGTACGATGACCCCGTGCGGTCGCCAAAGAACGATATAACTCACGCAGTGTGAGAGTGCCACGAGTAGCTAAATCCTTAACCAGTTTCAGACGACTCTTGTTATTGTTGGTATCAGTGGGTAATTCAGGAGCTATATCATCTAAAGAATATTTAGACAAATCCACACCTTTGTAATAGTTAGCTAAAATTCCCCAAGCTACATCAAGATGAATTAAAGATTGTAAAAACTCATACTTTTCCTGAGCTTCTTCTTCCGTTCGTCCGATGATGGGGAAAGCACCAGGCATGATTTTAAGATCGTCTGGAGAACGTCCATATTTCGCCAACCGCCCTTTAACATCCGCGTAAAATTCCTGAGCATCGGCTAAGGTTTGATTAGCTGTAAAAATTACCTCAGCAGTACGGGCGGCTAAATCTCTTCCTGGTTCAGAAGCACCAGCTTGAACAATAACTGGATAACCTTGGGGTGGACGAGCAACATTTAAAGGACCCCTAACAGAAAAATGTTTGCCCTTGTGATTCAATGTGTGCAGTTTGTTGGCATCGAAATAAACACCAGATTCTCTATCTCTGATAAAGGCATCATCTTCCCAACTATCCCATAATCCTTGCACCACTTCCACAAACTCTTCAGCCCGTTCATAACGTTGGCTGTGTTCTGGGTGGTGTTCCAGTCCGAAATTAGCCGCCGCATTCTCATTCCCTGTGGTGACTACATTCCATCCTGCACGGCCATTACTCAAATGGTCTAGGGAAGCAAACTTCCGTGCCAATGTGTACGGTTCTTCGTAGGTAGTGGAAGCAGTGGAAATAAAACCGATGTTTTTGGTGACGGAGGATAAAGCCGAAAACAGAGTAACAGGCTCGAAATGAGCTATTTTCCCATTACGAATTTGAGTTTCAGGAGAACCACCCCAAATTCCTGGACTATCTGCTAAAAAAACAGCATCAAATAACCCCCGTTCCGCAGTTTGAGTAATTTCCTTGTAATGCTCAAAATTCAAACCTGCATCTATTTGGGTATTGGGGTGTCGCCAAGCAGAAATATGATGACCAGTAGCTTGAATAAATGCACCTAACCGAAACTGACGTTTTGCGCTCATATATCTTCTCTTCCTTTCTTTCTTCGTGTCCTTCGTTCCTTCGTGGTTCAATCAATCTTCTTTCGTAATGCCAATTATTTAAACTGCTGCTAATACCTTTTGATATTGGTTAACTGGACGAGATAAACCCAGATTTTCACGCAAAGTTGTTCCTTCATACTCAGTACGGAACAATCCCCGCCGTTGTAGTTCAGGAATTACTAAATCAACAAAATCATCTAGTCCACCAGGAAGATAAGGAGGCATAATGTTGAAGCCATCAGCAGCATCATTGACAAACCAGCTTTCCAGTTGATCTGCAATCTGCACTGGTGTACCAATAATTGTCCAATGACCACGCGCTCCCGCAATCCATTGATAAAGCTCACGAATGGTAAAATTGTGTTTGCGAGCAATATCAATTAATAATGCTTGGCGGCTTTTGTTATCATTGGTTTCTGGTAAATCTGGCAGTGGTTCATCAAGGGGATAAGCGGAAAGATCCGTGCCTATAAGTCCTTGTAATAAAGCCAAACCAACCTGGGGATGAATTAAATCTTGCAGTTCTTGATACTTGGCTTTTGCTTCTGCCTCTGTAATGCCAACTACGGGAAAGACACCGGGCATAACTTTGAGTTGGTCTGGTGTGCGTCCATATTTTGCTAATCTACCTTTAACATCTGCATAGAAGGCTTGAGCATCTTCTAGAGTTTGTTGAGCAGTAAATATAACTTCCGCAGTTCTACCAGCCAGTTCTTTTCCATCTTCAGAAGAACCTGCTTGCACGATTACAGGATAACCTTGGGGCGGACGGGCAATATTCAATGGTCCGCGCACGGAGAAGAATCTACCTTTATGGTTCAGTTCATGTATTTTATTGGGGTCGTAGTAAAAAGCTGTTTCCTTATCACGAACAAAAGCGTCGTCTTCCCAGCTATCCCACAAACCTTTGACTACATCAATAAATTCATGGGCGCGAATATAGCGATCTGCATGAATAGGATGGGCTTCAAGACCGAAATTGCCGGCTGTTTCACTACTACCAGTTGTTACCACATTCCAGCCGGCTCTTCCCCCAGAAAGATGATCTAAGGAAGCAAATTTGCGTGCAAGAATATACGGATCTTCATAAGTGGTAGAGGCAGTGGCGATAAAACCAATCTTCTCTGTCACCGCAGACAAGGCTGAGAAGAGGGTGACAGGTTCAAAGTCGCCACCGAAGGCTGTGCGTCCTTCCGCACCACGGCGTTGTTGTAAGGCTAAACCGTCAGCGAGAAAAAATGCGTCAAATTTACCACGCTCGGCTGTCTGGGCTATCTGTTTATAATGCTCAAGGTTAAGAGCGCCATTACTCTGTGCTTGGGGATGTCGCCAAGCTGCAACGTGCTGACCTGCTCCGGGTAAAAATGCACCTAGTCTTAGTTGTTTTTGTTGTTTGCTCATATCAGACTCCAAGTAATATTTTTTACTAAATGAATATAGGATGATAATGATTTTCTGGGATAGCAGTTGTCAGTTATGCCACTGTAACTGCTGCATATTTAGTTATTAGCAAAGCTTTTTCAACTCCTTAGCCATAGCTGTAGGCATTAGCGTTAGTGGTGCGTTGTTAATAAAATACTGTATCTCGACTGAGTTATCGTAGATTAATAGTAGAATCTCATAACTCTCATGAAAAAGCAAGTACCTTTTAAGAAAAAATTGATCAACTAATTTTATTAGCAGCTAATTGTTAGATGTTCTAAGTATTTGATGACTCTACAGTGTGCAGTGTGTACGACCGCTCAATTTGAATACAGCGTATAGTTCAAATGCACTATTTAACTACTGAGTGCAAATACAGTAGAGTTTGGGAGGTGTTGAATCACTTCTTTGCTATCCTGCCAAAATGACTCATGGTTCACTTCCAGAACCAGAAAGACTTAAACGGGGTATTAAGGATAATTTGGTCAGGTTGTCAGTCGGAATTGAGCATTATCTAGATTTGCAAGCTGATTTAGAAAATTCTCTATCTTGATAATCAGCAATAAGATAGAGGATAAAAAGGCAGAAGTTTATTAGTTAAAGTTAATAACTTCTGCTTTTATAGAAAAAATTAACGCTGTTTTTTGGTTTTTGTTAAGAAATAATAATATTAATTTTTTGTAATAAGTCAATATGGATATATATATCTAATTGAAAAGCTGATAACTTTACTAAATCATAGAATTTAAAATAAAGTTTGTAACCCTTATTTAATCAGGACTTCATCAAAAAAATATCATTAATTTATCTAGCAATGCTACACAAACTCCGACAATTCTATCGGAATTATCAATTTTAATTTAGAGTTGCATACCCATTGATTTTTGAAAAACTTTTAATTAGCGTTGTAATTAGTCCGGCTCAGGACTGAAGATACATATCAAAAAATCAAGGAGTATTTACTATGATGATGATGATGACTAAATCTATGACCAACGAAATGCAAATGTGCGTGAACGCTTGCATGGAATGTCATAAAATGTGCATGGAAACCATGACTTACTGTATGACTAAAGGTGGTAAGTACATGGATATAACCATGATGACAATGCTACGAGATTGTGCAGAAATGTGCATGATGTGTACAAATATGATGATGGCTGGTTCTGAATTCAGCGATCGCACTTGTATGTTATGTGCGGAAATGTGCGATCGCTGTGCAATAACCTGCGAAAAAATGAGCGATGATAGCAAGATGATGGAATGTGCTGCTGCTTGCCGTAGATGTGCAGAATCGTGCAAATCCATGCAAATGATACCTGTTTAATTATTTTTTACTTGCAGAAGTTTATCTGCGACCCAATGGTCAAACGCTTAGGCTATGATTAGTCTGGGCGTTTGTAGCTTTTTGTTCAATGTCTGACACTTTCTATACAGTTATCGAGCGCTTACCATATTCCTTACACAGTCAGAGCAAAGATATCACTATAATAGAAATATCAATCTTCACAGTTAACTGTAATGACTATCAAAGAATTACTCTTACAAGAAATTGACAACACCCCCAACGAACTCCTAGAGGATCTGCTGAGTTTTTTACAATCACGGAAAACAACCCCAAAACAGCCTCTAAGCACATATCAAGAACTCTTAGAACGAATTGATTACTTAGAAACAATAGTAGGTATTTGTAAAGGACTAGATGAATTTAAGCAAGGTGAAGGAATACCAGCCGATCAAGCATTAGCAACCCTAAAAAACAAATTTAATATTCCTCCTCGCTCATGAATTACCAAGTTATTATTCAACCTACAGCTTTTTTTAGAAATCGAAACTGCTTATCGTTGGATGTGCGATAATCTGAGTCCTGAAGTAGCAAACAATTGGTACTATGAACTTGAAGATGCTATAGCATCATTAAAAAAATTTCCTAATCGCTGTACCATAGCACCAGAAGCAAAAGTAATTGGTGGTGAAGTTCGTCAACTCTAGATTGGAAAACAAAGAAAATATCGAGTTTTGTTTGTAGTCGAAGAAGATATTATCGCCATTATTCATGTTCGTAATAGTCGCCAATCTTATTTAAGTGAAGAGTCATAATGATGTTTATTAGCTATAGCATAATTTTCTGTAAGTATCGCTTTTAATAGTGATCAGAGTTGAGCGATCAAATCAAAGGTAGCAATGTAGGAATCTCATCTGGATAATCAGCAATTAAATCAGCTTTGTGAGTTTCCAATTCTTCTCTACTTCCATAACCATAAGTCACACCAATTGAAGCAATATTGTTTTTCTTAGCTCCGATGATATCATGTAAGCGATCTGCTTGCAGCAGCGCTTCGCTATCGCCTACCATAACAACAGTAGAAGCTGAAAGACTTTCCCTCTCTATAATGTAGTAAATTAAATCACCTTTCACACTTCTATTACCATCCAATTCGCTACCATAAACACCATCAAAAAAAGGTGCTAAATCAAAATATTCAATAATGCGTGTAGCATAAACTTGAGGTTTAGAAGTCGCTACAAAAGTCTGATAACCAGCAGCACGAATAATTTTTAGAGTTTTGGGAATTTGCGGATAAAGGGAGTTTTCAAATAACCCAATCGTAGAAAAGCGACTACGATATAGTGAAATTGCCTCCTCCAGCAATGTGTCATCAGAGGTTTGCAATAACTGGGAAAAACTGCTTTTCAGTGGTGGTCCAATACACCAAAGCAATTCATTAGCATCTGGTGGTTTATAACCAAGCTCCGATAAAGCATACTGAATACAGCGAGTAATCCCCGGTTTAGGATCAGTTAGAGTTCCGTCTAGGTCAAAAAGGACTGTGTGAGAAAGCATTTTGGTAAGTTTAAATAGTTTTTAACCTTTGCAGAAACTCAATATTCAACGGTAGCTTCTCCCCTAACCACAGAGAATTATCTGTATGATCTTTGACATCATCTCCCGTTTCTGGGTGAACCAAAATATCTAAACCTTCTCTATTAACCATTAACCAAGTCACAACTTCACTAAACTGATGTGGTAAAAAAGCCACTTGATACATTGATTTTGGGTGTGGTCCTACAGGCTGTTCATGCCAACGTCCTAATCTTACATCAAATTTAGCACCTAAACCTTCTCTTACACGAGCAGCCGTTTCACGACTAGCGGTATCAAAATAAATATGTGCATGAAAACCAGTAATATCAGTATTTGTATTCATGGTTCTTGATTTTACGTCTTATCCTCAAGTATAACTTAACAATTATTTAGATATACTAATCATTAGTCAGCCATAAATTTAGTTAAACATCTATTTTCTTGTGAAACCACTTGAAATTTCTTTCTGGTCATGTAATACTGCTAGAACAATTACCAGTAACTCTGTCAACAAACTGTAGTTTTATTTTATTCCCAGCACCAAGCCCTAACGAAATTTCCCATACCCAAACACAAATCCCAATTTACAAAGGAATTTAAACTTAGGTTTACAAGCCTTAAATAATTGTAATTTGATAATTTAAGGAGTTGGATTTTATGGCTTTAACACCTTCGACAATGTTACCTTTGGGGACTTTAGCACCTAAATTTAATCTCCCAGATGTGGTTTCAGGTAAAACGATTTCATTGGCAAATTTTGCTGATAAAAAAGCATTGGTAGTTATCTTTCTTAGTCGTCATTGTCCTTTTGTGCAACATATCAAATTTGAATTAGCAAAGTTAGGACAAGATTACAAAAATAGAAATGTGGGCTTTTTAGCAATTAGTTCTAATGATATTAATACTCATCCTAATGATGCACCAGAATTACTTAAAGATTTTGCCCAAGAAATAGATTTATCTTATTCTTTACTTTATGATGAAAGTCAAGAAGCGGCTAAAGATTTTTTTGCAGCTTGTACTCCAGACTTTTTTGTATTTAATGCTAATAGAAAGCTGGCTTATCGGGGACAATTAGATGATAGTCGTCCGAAAAATGGTTTACCTGTAACTGGACAGGATTTAAGAAAAGCGATTAATTATGTTTTAGCAGATGAAGTAATTACTTGGGAGCAAAAGCCGAGTATTGGTTGTAATATTAAATGGAAAGCAGGGAATGAGCCGGTTTATTATAAAGTTCCGGTAGCGGTTGGGTAGTTAGGGATTTTCAGCAGTACAAGGGTTATTGTTCTAGTTTTTCCCATGAGCCAGGATAACTTCCTGGCTGTTACTGGTGTAAAATTTGGGAAAATGGAAAATTTATTTATACGGTGCGATCGCTTAATAGATAACCTTCAAATTTTATATACGTAGATCAGATTGCTAGATATTACCTGCTATCATATACACCTGATAATGTTGGGTTTAGTGACAGGATTTTGTTTTAGATAAATTTTGTTTAAACTTCACACTCCACTTCACACTTTTGCTCTATTATAGATTCACGAGACTAAAGGCAGCATTTCCTGCTTTCGGAACATACACAGTCTCCTGAAAACCAACGAACAAAGGATGGAGAGCAGTGGCCATAATCAATCCACTTATTGCACAACCGCCAAAAGAGGTGTCTTTAAAAAAAGCACCTCTAGTTCGTGTTATTGCACAAATACGCTTTCCGCTGATTACGTCAATTGAAAATAAAAGCTTTATAGGAGGATTTCAAGAAGCTATTAGAGATAAGTATCCAATATTACAACAAGAGCAGACCCGAAGTTTAGTTTTTGGTTCTCAAGGCATTACGCAGTCTGAGCAAGTAACTTGGAGATTTGTAGATGCTCAAGGTAATTGGCGCTTATCACTATCACCTGACTTCGTAGCACTTGAGACAACTGCTTATACAAGCCGTAGTGATTTTATAGCACGGTTAGAAAACTTGCTAATAGCACTTAATGAACACATTAAACCTAAAATTGTTCAACGATTCGGTGTGAGATATATTGATCGGCTCGTTGGACAGGCAGTAAATGATATATCTAAGCTTGTACGCTCGGAAATTACGGGTATTGTAGCATTAGACTTTGGAGAATATATTCATCAGAGTATCAATGAATCTTTGTTTAGTTTACCTGGAGGAGAAGATCAGATAATTGCACGATGGGGACTAATTCCTCCTAATGGAACTTTTGATCCAGATGCAATAGAACCGGTTGATGAAACTAGCTGGATACTTGATTTAGATATGTCTCTCTCAAAACAACGAGATTTTGATGTTGAAGAACTTCTGAATGAAGCACAGCGTTTTGCTGAAAGAATTTATACTTTTTTCAGATGGGCAGTAACTGATGAATTTTTGCAGCATTTTGGAGGTGAACCATGACTTCTCTTTTAGATAGAAAGCCTGAACAGTTATCGGGTACTTCTGCCCGTGGCTCAATGCGTCCTCAGCATAATTACCGACCCACTATTATATCTAAAATTTTCTCAAATTTTCCTATTACAGCCACTAGTTCAGGAACATTTGAACGTAATTTCTTACCTGCTTTGGAGATAACCACGAGTGGGTTAACTTTACCATCAACTAATTCTGCGGAAACAACACGGATTGCTATTAACCAACTGAGAAAGTTAAGTGGATTGACCTGGGATCAACTTGCTAGGCTTTTTAATGTTTCACGTAGAAGTATTCACTTTTGGGCAAGTGGCCAGCCATTATCTCGTTTTAATGAGGAGAAGCTTAATCGCCTTTTGGCTACTGTTCAGTATATTAATCGGGGAAGTGCCAATCTTAATCGTAGTCTTTTATTAACTCCTGGTAGTGATAGTCAACTTCCTTTCGATCTCTTGGTAGCTGATGAATATGAAGAGGTAAAACGAATTATTGGTTATGGTAATGCTCCTGAAAGACCACAATTAGCTCCCTTATCTGAGGATGCACGTGCGTCACGTAGACCACCCAATCCGGCTGATCTAGTTGATGCTCTACAAGAGCCTATCCATCGTGAAGTTGGACGATCCAAACCTGCTAGAGCGGTAAGGAGCCGCAAAAACGGTAGTGGACAATGAGCTTGATGTTTGGATTAAGGAAGTGGATGCTGCTCTTCAAAAATGGCAGCAAGGTGATTATGTGCTTGGTGAACATTGGTTTGTACAGCGTTTTCACCCTCAGCGTCCTCTGACACCAGAATCTACAGGTATTGCACAAGATGAGGCTGATCTTGCTGAATCAGAAGTTAGGGGTTTTGTAGTGGTTACGCAAACTTGCGATATTGTGCGTACTTGTCGCACTCGTCCTTTTGTCGAAATAGTTCCTCTGGTGGAGGTTGATGAGAAACAGTTATATCAAATTCAACGAACTAGACAACCTCAATATGCTTATATTCCAGGAGTAGCAGAACTGAATTTAGTGGCTGATCTTGATCGTGTGATGACAGTAGAGAAAGCTGTTGTTGCAGAATGGGAGCGCAAGTCTGGATGCCAAAATGATCAAGAGATTAGGACATTAGGGCAAGCATTAGCGCGGAAACGAGCTAGATTTGCTTTTCCTGATGACTTCAATCAATTTGCTAAAAAGTTGCAAACACGAATGCAAGATAAGCATGATAAATCTAGCCCTGAAGGTGAAGCTCTTCGTGCTTTGCGTGAAATTAGAGTATATGCAGAACCTTCTTGGAATGACACTGCAATCAACCTAACTTTTTTGTTTATCCGTGATGAAGAACAAGTTCAGTTTCAAGATATAAGGTGGGATCAACTTTGTGAAAATTGGTTGAAATTAATTCCACCATCCGGTCGTTTTCAATCTGTAGATGGCTTGGTAGTATCGTTAGAAGACATGACAGCAAAGGAATATGTTGAGAGTGATCCGCTAGATTTGGATAACTTATCATCCTGAAATCTGAAATCATTCTCGACATAAACAGCCCATAAATCAAGTTACGGGCTAATAGCCGAAGTCCGTTAAAATGGACTAAATTTGTGAGCAGCTATTCAGATCACTATTTTTGTTTCTAGATTTCTTCCTTTGCGACTCTGCGCCTTTGCGTGAGACTCTTTCCCCTATAAATCCTCATGCAACGCCCCCAACTTCCTAATCTCCGGCCAAATTGCGGCTGTTGCAACCACCACCAAAATCGTCCCAATACCCCCACCAACAACAGAAAACACCGGACCAAATAAAGCCGCAGTCAAACCAGACTCAAAACCCCCCAACTCATTAGAAGCACTGATAAACACACTATTGATAGCCGCAACTCGACCCCGTAAATGGTCAGGAGTACGAATTTGCACCAAAGTATGACGAATCACCACGCTAATGCTGTCTAACGCCCCGCTTAATGCCAACATCAACAACGACAGCCACACCCAACGGGATAAACCAAAAATAATTGTCACAATCCCAAACCCGACAACCGACCAAAGTAAGGCTGGCCCCGCTTTGCGGATAGGTGGTAAATATACCAACAATGCTGCCATAATTAATGCACCTATTGATGGTGCTGCTTGTAAATAGCCCAATTCCACAGGCCCAACGTGCAGAATATCTTTGGCAAAAACTGGTAATAATGCCACTGCACCACCCAGCAAAACAGCAAATAAATCTAGGGTGATAGCTGCGAGAATGAGTTGATTATTCCACACAAATTCAGCCCCAGCAGCTAGAGTTTTCAGGGATATTGGTTCTTTCTTAAAGTTGGTTTTTTGGGGTTTGATGGCTGCGGTGAGGAAAAAACATGATAGTGCTGCGATCGCCGATAATATATATACTCCCGTCGCATTCTTGAACAGAGCAATACTAAATCCTCCCAAAGCTGGCCCAATTACTGACGCTAATTGAAAACTACTACTATTCCAAGTCGCTGCATTAGTAAAAGCACTCATCGGTATTAACTGCCACATCAGCGCATCACCAGCAGGTTTGAGAAATGCCCTAGCTACACCTGTTAATAATAAGCAAGCATAAATTAGAAAAACTGCACCTTGATAATAGGAAATAGCCGCTAAAGTTAGAGAACAAAACATTAATAGCAGCATTGAATATAAAGTAATCTTTTTCCGGTCATTTTTATCAGCAACGTGACCCGTAATCAACGTCAGCGCAATCATGGGGAGAACCTGCGCCAACCCGATTCCACCTAAGGCCATCGCTGAATTTGTCCGCTCATATAGCTCCCAGCCCAGTGCGACGGTCTGCATTTGTCCCCCTGTGAAGAGGAGTACACGCCCGATGGTAAATAGGCGATAATCTCGAAATCTCATGGCTGCAAAAGGATCGTGTTGTGCAGCCTTACTGTTATGGTGAGTTGGTTTCTGTTTGCTCGAAGACATTTTTTAGTAGAGTCAAGCCTGATTCAATATGTGATACTTGCTCTGGTGTCAAACCTTCTAGAATTTCCGCAATTTCCCCGCGAGTTTTTTCCTGGGATTGCTCTAAAAGCAGTTTTCCCTCTCTTGTCAGATTCAAAACTACTCGTCGTCGTTCTTGAGGATTATCTGTCCGTTGCACCAGATTTCGTTGGACTAATTTTTCTATAGTTGTGGATGCTGTAGCACAGGTAACTCCGAGATGATCTGCTACCTCAGACAAGGAAGCACCAGGATTGCGATTCAGAAAAGCGAGCGATCGCAATTGTGGTATAGATAAAGAGTCAGAACTGTGCGATCGCATTTCAGATCGGATAAACCGCATCAATAAGGGGACAGTTTCCATCACCCTAGCGGCACATTCTTCAGAGGGTTTATCCAAACTCATAATATCTATCTTTTTTCTCTAGATTACAGGAATGCCCGGTAAGCGTAAAGCTCAGAGGCTTTAGAGAAAGAGATATAAGCGGCTCGTGAGATTTTAATCCCCGTCATCAATTTCTATTTTCTCTTGCCATAATTTAGCATTTTATGGATAATATTACCTATACAGGAAGGGTAATTAACCTGTCTAAAAACCCGATTGCTGCCTAAACCGCAGACACTGTACCTTGACAATTAAATCTATCGGGTTCTATTACATTGTTCTAGCTTCCTCTTGGTAATAGGTAAAAGATTTACAGGTGCTAGGCACTCAGGATTTTGAAGCGCATTTGCTTCAACAAAAAAAGAACTTGCATTAATGCAACTAGGGTAGGGCATACCCGAAGTCGCTTGGGGAGAATCCCACCTCTGGTTTAGAAAACGCAAGGAATCTAAATTAAGTGGTTTCGGTGAACCAAGAATTTCACCGGCTTTAGCCAGTGAGAGTGTCAAATTGCCACCTGTGGATAAAGTCGGCCACAGATGTAGGTTAAACCTATTAATGTTAGCAAGAGAATTGTACAATCTAACCCAAACCCATAAATACTTGAGCCATTTGCCAGCATTGCACCGCGTAAAGCATCCACTTCATAAGTCAAAGGATTCAAGTGGGAAATGACCTTTAACCAACTTGGCATTAAGGAAATAGGATAGATGGCATTACTGGCAAAAAACAAGGGCATGGTGATTAATTGCCCAATTCCTGTAAACCTTTCCCGCGATTTCACCAAACAGCCAATGATCAGTGAAAAGGTACAAAAACAAGCTGCTCCCAAAAATATGACTAGGACAACTTGCAAGAAACCCAAAGGATTGAGATTGAGATGTACACCCAGCAAAAACGCTAAAAGGTAAATAAACACCACTTGGAAAAAACAACGAATCCCAGCCGCTAAAGCTTTGCCTAAGACAATCGCTGCACGGGGGATGGGTGCAACTAAGAATTTCTGCAAAATCCCTAAATCACGTTCCCAAATTAATGTCATTCCCCCAGCAAAAATAGCAACAAACAGCGCACTCTGAGCCAAAATACCGGGAGTCATAAAATCCAAGTAAGGTAAATTACCTGTAGGGATAGCACGAGTCCGAGTAAATACTTGCCCAAATATCAGCAGCCATAAAGCCGGTTGTACAGCCCTGATAATCAAATCACTAGGATCATGGCGGAGTTTCCGCACTTCCAATTCAGTAATTACCAGGGTTTTGGTAAAAAGTTCTTTAATATTAGAAAAAATTCCGTTGGGGCGATTATATCTGGGTTCAGCCCAACCGTTGAGTGGTACGTCTGGTTCTTGCAGTCTCACGATAACTCACTCCTGATACTAATTGATTTCCTGCGTAGTGGATGAAGACATCATCTAAGGTTGCTTCTGGTTTCCCAATAGCGGCTTTTAAATCTGCGGGTGAACCGGTGATAATTTCTTTACCCTGATTCATAATCACGACTCGATTACAAAGATGATCCGCTTCTTCTAAAAAGTGGGTAGTTAAAAAGATGGTTGTGCCGTACTCAACACGGAGTTGCTGTACAAGTTGCCATACTTGTGTTCTTGCAACTGGATCTAATCCGACTGTTGGCTCATCTAAAAATAAGATTTGGGGTTGATGTAAGATAGCTTGAGCAATTTCCAGTTTCCGAATCATTCCCCCAGAAAAAGTTCTCACTAACTGATGTGCTACATCCTCCAAACCCATAAATTCCAGCACTTCAGAGATTTGCTGTTTTCTGCGTCGAGGGGGAATATCATACAATTTAGAGAATATTAACAGATTTTCATAACCTGTTAAAGTCCCATCTGCTGATAAAGCCTGGGGTACATAACCTATTACTCTTCTGACTGCATCAGGTTGACGAGTCACATCATAACCGGCTAAGTATGCTTTCCCGCTACTGACTGGTAGCAAGGTAGTTAACATCTTAATTACTGTACTTTTTCCCGCACCATTGGGACCAAGTAAACCAAAAACTTCTCCTGATGCAACGGAGATATTCAAAGTATCAACGGCTGTTGATTTTTCAAAGCGGCGCGTCAGTTCCAAGGTTTGCAGTATTACTGACTTTGGAACTTGTGCAGGTATTTCCGCAGATTCTATTCTTCCCGTAAGTTTCGTCACGAGTCGGATTTACTTCCTTATTCAAATAATTAGACTATCTAAATATTAGTTTGACATATTTCTTCTAAAAGTCAAGACCAAGGATTAACGATGATAAGCCCCGTCCCAGCAAAATCTTTTTCGTTACGAGTACAGGAGGGTCATGGGGTGAATGTATCGCGGGGTAAACTGCGATCGCGGTTCAAGTCGAGTTCTTCAGTAAGTTCAGCCAAGGGGGATTGACGGAAAAATTCTGAGATTTTAGTAGTCTCAATCAGAGCAGTTTCTTCTTTTGTGAGTTCTAAAAACTCGGAAACATTTCCAACTTTCCAGCCCTTTTGTTCTAGACGTTTTCTTTTAGCTTCATCCATAATATTAATAGGGTACGTTAGAATAAAATCCGTAACGCACCCTATAAATTGCTTCTGGGGATAGGTTATTACATTTCACTCCACCGAGAACCGCTATAAAATTAATAAAAAGTTTAACCTTCTCTGATCAATTCCAATAGGGAGTTACCCCCCGCGATTGGTAAACCGTAGGCAACCTCACCCAATTTAGAACTACTATCATCTTTATCCGCAGGATTTAAACTACCGAAAAATGTCCCTCTATGTTCAGGTGTAACCAGAATTTTGGCTGTTTTTGGTGTTGACACGGAACTCAAGAAAATTTCCGCATAACCGCGTACTTCAAAGTTTGCTGCTTGCAACAGTTCAAGATCAGTAACATTAGGTTGCAGGATAAATAACACTGTATCATTACCCGCGATTGGGATTGTAAATCGAGTTTTTGACGCGTCATCCTTTTTTTCCTGGAAAACTCGTCCTATGATATTTTGCCCACTTGTATCCAGCAAAGTAATTATCTGGTTGTCGTCGGGGTCAATTTTAGGAGTTTTAACCGTAAAAACTAGAGAAACTTGGATAATTGTACTTTCAAGATTGGCGATAGTCAAAAAGTAGCCCTGAACAATTGTTCGAGTTAAAGGAGCTAATTGTTCTGCGATATCTGAGGGAATGTTTGAAATGGTTTTTTTAGGGAGTTGGGGTTTAACTAAAAGCTCAAAAGTAGAAATAACCGTCATAAGATTCTCCTTGAATAAGAACAATGGTCAGGAGTAGGTTGTTACTTAAATCCGTATTGTTATCAACAATAACATATTATCAATAATAATGGTATCTATGTAGTGTGTCAAGTGATAATTTTTATGAATTTTAATTTGTTTAATGTAGGCGACGATACAAATTTATTATATGAACTTCCAGTTCGGAGTTTCGTGCTGCTGAAGATTCCAACCAAGGAGTTAAAGAGGTCGGCTTTTGAGAGTCCATACGGGTCAGATAACGAAGCCAACCATAGGGAATATCCCAAATATTAAGTACCTGATTAAAGAAATCTGTTCCTATTGGTCGAAAATGTCCCCCTGGTTTATGGACTTGATACTCAGCAGGTGGCTTTTGAAATAAGGTAAGAAAATCATTGACCGTCGTTTTTGCGGTAGTATCTGAATCAAACGCAACTAACCCTAATTTATTGAATAAGTTGCTCTCTATAATTAAACTGTTTGTTTCTTCAGGAGTCGGAGAAACGCCTAGTCTTAAACGATCTAGTAAATTAGCTAAAAATTCAAATTGGAGTGCTGTTTTTGTGTCACTATTATTGGGAGCGAGAAGAACAGAAACTTGCCCCTTGATAAATAAAGTAGAAATGCTATCTCCTAAAATAATTTCTTGGGCAATTTGATTTTTAATAGATTTTTTGGCAAAAGTTACTCGCTCTTGCAAGTATTTAATTAAAGATTCAATCTCGAAAATGACTTTATTGATTTCGTTTTTATTACGCGGTTTTTTTGTGTTAGATAATATTTTGTTTATAAATAAAGCACGTTCTTCAGGGGTATCGGGTAAAGCACTAAAACCTTCTAGCAAAGCAATATATTTACAACCAATACTATGGCCTAACCAGAAAAAATTACGATTATCGAGGTAAGCTTCATGATCATACCCTTCTAATAAGGCTGATCTGACCAATTCGGGTAAAATCTCATACTGTTCTGTGATTAAAAATCCTGCTTCTTGGTAATGGTTAAAAGTAAACTTAAAGGGCAAAATAATGATAGTATATTGCTGGTCGTAAATAAATTTGAGTAGGTGCTGATAGAAGATTGAAGTACCGAATGTACCAACAAATGCTCCACCAATGAATTGAACAACACCTTTCGGTTGAGGATGAAGGGCAACCCAACTATGAGAAACAGCATTGAATTTCATGTTTTAGTCCAATAATGTCTACTAAATTTTATTGGGGCGCAGATAGTCGTTGGGGGAAGTACCAATGTACTCATGCTGCGTTGGGTCGCTTGAACGAAGGGCTACCGCCACCCATTTACCCGTCACAAATTGAAGAACCATAGTACGAATTTATGTCATTATAGTTGTACTATTTTCCGTACTACTTTAACTCCCGGATGCGCCCGTTTTATTGATTCGACATATTTTAACACAATAAACGATATTTTGTACAGATCAATTTGAAAAAATACTTAAAAAACTAATTACTCGTCTTTTTGTTAGATAATAAAAAAGCTCTATAACTATTATTTATCTCAGGGTTTACCACAGAAGATTTAACCTGTGCATTTGGTAGAAAATGGGTTAATCAATAGCAATTCTTTTGACAGTTTTTTAGGAAAGGTTGCAAGCTAAAGTATTACCTGTAATTACAATGTATAAATATTATCTAAAATCTCCTTTATCCAAGTTTCCTGTTCAGAAGATAAAGCAGGTTTTAGAATTTGTGCATAATCAATTGCTAAATGCTATATAATAGAATTCCAAATTATTTCCCATATTTTACTCAAAATTAAAATTTAATGACTAGGTTTATACATGATAAATTCGCCAAAGACTATCTAGAAGAGCTATTGAAAGATTACGGAGAAGTCAAAGCATCAGAAAAAGTTTCAGGAGAAATTAAAGAAATAGATGTTTTATTCACACCTACTAAACAACAAACTTCTAAATTACAAATACTGGGCTTACTAGGAAGACTTGCCGAAAATTCTGCAATAATAGAACCATACCGCAATCCAGCTTCTAGCGATGAAATCTGCGACTGTATTCTCAAGTTATTAGAAGTCAAGGCTTCATTGCGACGAGAAGCCAAAGCCAATAAAATCAAACTTCAGGAGTCAGAAATTCCTAAATTGTGGATTTTAACCCCCACCATATCTGAAACTCGTTTATCTAGCTTTGGAACTATCCAAAAAGAAGGTTGGTTATCGGGAGTACATTTTTTAGCAGATGCCTTGCGAACAGCAATTGTGGCAATACACCAACTACCACAGACACCGGAGACTTTATGGTTGAGGCTTTTGGGTAGGGGAAGCGTACAATCACAAGCAATTATCGAGTTGCAGGCGTTACCATTAGATCACCCTTACCAAAAAGCCACCCTGGAATTAGTTTACAACTTGCGCGAAAATTTGAGAGTAAATCAAGAACTAGAAACAGATGATAGGGAGTTAATTATGCGACTAGAACCACTTTATCAAAGAAATAGAGAACAAGCTAAAGAAGAAGGAAGACAAGAAGGAAAGCAAGAAGGAGAAAAAAACTTAATACTGCGTCTACTACATCGTCGGATTGGGGAAATTGATTCGTTATTAATCGAGCGAATTACAGGATTATCAATTGAACAGTTAGAAAACTTAGGAGAGGCGTTATTAGACTTTTCTAGTGTTGCTGATTTAGAAGCTTGGTTAACCCAACACTCAATCTAATTCATTTTGATTATTCGGGAGTTAATCATGCAATTAAAACCATTTTTCAAACAACCTATACTTGTCATAATCTAAAAACATTAAATCAGGTAGGTTGGGTTGACGTTAGGAAACCCAACATTTACGGACTTTTGTTGGGTTGCGCTGTCGCTTAACCCAACCTACAAAAACTCTTAACCAAACAGTATTGTAATCATTAATATTGTGGGAACTGCCCGGTTGCAATTTTACAATGATTTTGATAATCACCTATTTTATCAAAGGTAAAGTGTGTAGGAATTGCTGATTCTTCATGCAAATGCAATATTCATCAATTAGTTAAGAATGCTAGACGACAATTATTCAGCAGCACATTTAATTCTTGTGCAACTTGTAACGGATTTTTACTTAAAATTACAGCTTCATGAGGATTTCTCCCTGTTCTTATAACAGCAGAAATTGCATCTTGATTAGAAAATCCCCGCACACTAACTAACCACGCTGCTAATATATGTCCAGTGCGACCAATTCCACCAGTACAATGTACAACTACTTTTTCATTTTGTTGATTTGCTGTGATTAAAAAAGGCAATATTTTTTGTGTGAGTGTTTCTAAATCAGATAAATTAAAATCTTCAATTGGTGTCCAACAAACTTGTTGATTACCAAATTCTTGCCGATATGTATCTAAAAGATGGGCATAATTAGCTAGTTGTTTTTCACTAAGTAAACAACAAACTCGCTTGATTTTTTGGGATTTCATAAACTCAATCCAATCATATACCTGATGATCAGCATATCCAGGACGAGAAGCACCAAAAACTATTGTTTCTTGTTCCCAAGCAGCAGCAAATTTGTACATCTACGGTAAACTTCAAGAATATTTACTCTTATTCACATCATCTAGTTCTTTCCTAAAAGAGACTAGGATTTCATTTAATGCTTCCATATCAATTAAAAAAGCATCATGTCCGTGACTTGACTTAAGCAACCCCAGTTGAGCATTAGGAATTAAATCTACTAATTCTTGTTGTTCTACTGGAGGATAAAGAACATCAGAATCAATGGAGATAATTAAAGTTGGTTGTTTGATACTTTGCAAAACTGATTGATAATCTTTTCTGTTCCAACTAACATCATGACTGTCCATTGCATGAGTTAATGTAATATAAGTATTAGCATCAAAACGTTCTACTAGCTTTTGACCTTGATATTGTAAATAACTGGCGATCGCAAACTGATTAGATTCATCCTGCTGTCTACCAAAGCGATTTGTAAAACTCTCCCAATAACGATAGGTAATCATTGCCATCATCCGCGCTACCGCTAATCCTTGGACTGGTGGTGTATCAGTTGTATAGTTCCCACTTTGCCAATTGCGATCGCTATAAATTGCCTGTCTTTGGGCTTCACTCAAGCCAATAGACCATGCTGAATGTCTTCCAGGTGATGCCATTGGTGCGATCGCTCTCACCTTTTCTGGATACAATAAAGCCCATTCTAAAACTTGCATTCCACCCAGCGAACCACCAATTGCTAACCGTAGAGATTGAATATCTAAATATTCTAATAGTGCAGCTTGGAGGTGAACCATATCCCTAATTGTAATTCTAGGAAAAGATCCACCATAAACCTTTCCTGTATTTGGGTTAATAGAAGTTGCTCCAGTTGTACCGTAACAACTTCCTAAAATGTTGCTGCACACAATAAAATCCTGATCAAAATCAAAGACTTTCCCTGAACCAAACAAATCTCCCCACCAGTCGTCAGCGTCAGCAGAACCTGTGAGAGCATGACAAATTAAGACTCCATTATCGCCGTTTGCATTTAATTTTCCCCAAGTGCGATAAGCAACCTGAACATCAATTAATACTTCACCAGATTCTAATGAAAATGGTGCTGACAATTGGTAAAACTGGTTTTTTGATGAAATGAAGTCTAAGTATTTCATAAAATTAGCAATTAGCTATAGATCCCCAGATCCCCGATTTCTTAAAGAAGTCGGGGATCTTTTTCTTTTGGTATATTAGCCAGAAATCTTCTTAAATGCCTGTTCAAAGTCCTCCTTAATATCGTCAATATGTTCAATTCCCACAGATACCCGCACTAAATCTGGTGTCACACCAGCCGAAATTTGTTCACTATCACTTAGCTGTTGATGAGTTGTAGAAGCAGGATGAATAACAAGGGTTTTTGCATCACCGACATTTGCCAAATGACTAGCTAATTTCACATTACTAATGAAAGCTTTACCTGCTTCTAATCCACCTTTGATACCAAAATTAAGAACTCCTCCAAAGCCATGTCGAAGATATTTTTTAGCGCGTTCATGATAGGGATGATTGGGAAGTCCTGGATAATTAACCCATGCTACTTGCTCTTGTTGTTCTAACCATTTAGCTAATTCTAAAGCATTATTTACATGACGTTCTACACGCAGGGAAAGAGTTTCTAATCCTTGCAGTAATAGAAAAGCGTTAAATGGACTTAATGCTGCTCCTAAATCTCGTAATCCTTCGACTCTGGCACGAATAATAAAAGCAATGTTACCAAATTGACTACCTTTCCCAAATACTTCTTGAAAATTCAATCCATGATAACCGGGGGAAGGTTCGGTAAAGAGGGGAAATTTGCCGTTACCCCAATCAAATTTACCAGAATCAACTATGACACCACCAATAGATGTACCATGTCCACCAATCCATTTGGTTGCAGACTCGACAACAATATCTGCACCATGTTCAATTGGTCGTGCTACATATCCACCTGCACCGAAGGTATTATCTACAATTAAAGGAATGTCGTTTTCATGAGCAATTTGAGCTAAAACAGCAAAATCGGGGATGTTAAATTGGGGATTACCAATGGTTTCAACATACAAAGCTTTGGTGTTTTCATCAATCGCTTGACGGAAATTTTCTGGATCATCTCCTTCCACAAATTTGACATTAATTCCCAATCGTGGAAGAGTAACTTTGAACTGGTTATAAGTTCCCCCATAGAGGAAACTGGTAGAAACAATATTATCTCCTGCTTGAGCGATCGTACTTATTGCCAAAAATTGTGCTGCTTGACCGCTTGCAGTAGCTAAAGCTGCTACACCACCTTCTAAAGCCGCAATCCGTTTTTCAAATACATCCGTTGTCGGATTCATGATCCGGGTATAAATGTTACCGAACTCCTGGAGAGCAAATAACCGCGCTCCATGTTCAGCATCATCAAAAACGTAGGAAGTAGTTTGATAAATTGGTACAGCGCGGGCATTAGTACCAGGTGCGGGTTCTTGTCCAGCATGGACTTGTAGGGTTTCAAAACGATAATTTTCTGACATGGGTAGTATTAGATAGGTTGATTATCAAGTCTAATTTATTACCTGCTGGGCGACTAGAAGTCGCGGCTACACAGGCAAAACCCACCTGCGTGGGTTCTAGCCCCAGACTTCTAGTCTGAGGGGGCTATTCCAATTCCATACTGTTTAATTGCCTTGATTTATTTTTTTCTCACGCAGAGGCGCTCCAGACACGGAGAGAGTAAAGGCAGATTTTTAGGAATAATGGCTCTACCGCTCCCTTTATGATATTTTCGGTAAAATATCCCTGAAACCCCTACACCGATTGGATTTGAGGTTTTAATATTTTCAAA
>NZ_LJOQ01000018.1:0-38711 GCF_001672255.1 Anabaena sp. AL09 | reverse complement strand
CAGGACGGCTTTATGTTAAAATTTGGTCATAGTCGCCATAGGGCATTGGGAGACTTTAAACGGACATGGAGGGACGATAAGACCACTTGTGACGTGTTCTGGCGAAGTGTCAAGTGTTTCCCCGCACCTTCAGGTCGGTGAGTATGTCAAAAATATTTACTCCTTGCTTTCAGTAGGGAAGTTGAGGAGAAGATTTCTTATCCTCAATTTTTATGTAGGAGCAATACCTTGTCTATTTGTTGGGTTTCCTTGCGTCAACCCAACCTTGTATCTTAGAGGTATGTTAGAGGATAAAAGTTACTGAACTGTTAAGTTACTTTGTTTTTTTTAATCACAATTTTAGCGGAATAAGTGATAATGATCCGGTATAGTTTGTCATGGGTTTTACAGATGTACATCTGTTACCTTACACTCTTGTGAAAGTACCATCATTAAACACATCATTCACTAAAAAAATGAAAAATCAGGGTTTTCATATTTCTCGTTTATCTTTACAAACCAGCCTGACAGCTTTGTTATTAGTTGCTGGTAGTTCTACCCTCATACTTACTCAACTTAAAGCTGGCGCTGCTCCAACTTTAACAGCCCAAGTGCCAGCCAATGGCACTGTCATTTACGTTAACTCTGCCACTGGAAAAGATACTGCCGCTAATGGAACTATAGCAGCCCCCTATAAAACCATCACTTTTGCCCTTTCTAAAGCTACAGCCGGGACAGTTGTTCAGGTTGCCCCTGGGAACTATAGTAAAGATAGTGGTGAAACATTCCCTCTTGTCCTCAATTCTGGAGTGACGCTTCAAGGTAATGAGTCTAACAAGGGTGAGGGAATCTTAATTAGCGGTGGTGGTTATTACACTAGTCGCACTTTTGCCAGACAGGATATTACACTGTTAGCGAATAATAGCACTATTATTACAGGTTTAACTTTTACCAACCCGAATTCACGGGGAACGGCTGTATGGGTAGAATCCAGTAACCCGGTGATCAAAAATAGCACATTTATTAACAGTGTCAGAGAAGGAATTTTTGTGACAGGTACGGGAAATCCCCAAATCGAAAATAACGTCTTTTTGAAAAATAAGGGCAATGGAATTTCTGTAACTAAATCTGCCCAAGGTGTGATTCGTGGCAATTTATTTCAGGATACTGGTTTTGGTGTAGCAATTGGTGGTAGTTCTACACCTTTATTAGAAAGTAACAACATTACCCAAAACACAGACGGTCTTTTTATCTCGGAAACTGCCAAACCTATCCTCCGTAAAAATTCCATTCGCGGTAATAAACGGGATGGTATTGTCGCTACTATTAGTGCAGTTCCTGACCTGGGTACAAGTGAAAATCCTGGTGGCAATCTCATCCGTGATAATGCTCGCTATGATTTGAACAATGCTACTAAAGCCGGCAAAATTGTCGCTATTGGTAACGATATCAACGAGAAGCGGATTTTTGGTGCTGTTGATTTTGTCGCGGCTAAAGTGACTACACCTCCCGATAACAATACTGGAAATACTGGAAATACTGGAAACACTGCTTTTAAAGATGTGCAAACAGGTTACTGGGCAAAAGCTTACATTGAAGCTTTAGCTGCCAAAAATATTATCGCTGGTTTTCCAGATGGTAGTTTTAAACCCAATGAACCTGTAACTCGCGCTCAATTTGCTGCTATCATAAATAAGGCTTTTAAACCTTCAGCAACACGCCAAGCGATTACTTTTAACGATGTCAAAAGCAATTATTGGGCTTATAGCGCCATTCAAACTGCTTCTAGTAGTCCGTTCCTATCTGGTTATCCCGATTTAACTTTTAAGCCAGAACAACAAATTCCTAGAGTGCAAGCCTTGGTGGCTTTAGCTAATGGTTTGGGTTTAACTGCGAATGGTCAGACTGTGATTAACTTCTATACTGATGCTAGTCAAATTCCTAGTTATGCAGTTGGTCCAGTAGCAGCAGCAACTTCACGGCAATTAGTCATTAATTATCCCACTGTTAAAGAGCTTGCACCTAAGCGTCAAGCAACTAGAGCGGAAATTGCGGCTTTTGTATATCAAGCCTTGGTTAATGCTGGTCGTGTTCAAGCAATTAATTCTCCATATCTGGTAACTGGCAAGTAGGCAGGGGGCAGGGGAATATTTATCTTCCCAGTTGCCTCTTGTCTGTCATTTATTCCTGCTGTTTTCCCATTTCCAGAGAAACATCATTAACCCAATTACTCCTAGTTGGATGGCGAAATTAGGCGCTGCTTGTTCTATATCGCGTCCTGCTAGGAGTTGAAAAAAGAAAACGAATGCACCAATAAAGCCGGAAGCACCGACACCAATATAAATAAATTGCCTTAACCCCCGATAGGGTGCGGCTGCTTCGGCTTTGAGACGTTCATATTGTTGGGGGTTGAGATTTTTTGGAGATTTTTGTTCCATCATCAATAAATTATGTTACGATGTTTGACTATGTACGCCGATGTGGCTCAGGGGTAGAGCAACTGATTCGTAATCAGTAGGTCGTGAGTTCAAATCTCATCATCGGCTTTAAGTAATATATACTTTTGTACATTAACAATTTATTTGTCACTGTTAACAGATTAATGTCATTTTTAACTAATTCGTGTCACTGTTAACAAATTAATCGTCCCTAACTATCACAAGCAACACTGTATTTATATAGTGTTTTCAGAGTTAAACCCACGACCTACTGATCTTTCAACCCACCCAGATATTTTTTATTATACTTGCATAAATGTCTTTCAACCCGCCCCACTCCGGGAGGGGTGTTGAAACTCTTCAAAAATTTGTTACCAAAATTTCAGAGATATTTGCTTTCAACCCGCCCCACTCCGGGAGGGGTGTTGAAACAACCTGCTTGTCCTGTGGCTTGCAAATATTGTCATGTCTATATAATACCAGCTTACCAGAAGTAATATTTGAGGATAAAGTAGATTTTGAGGTAAACGAATAAATTTCTCTCAAAGATTTTATGAGTAAATTCGCAGAATTTAGACAGGCAAGATGCCCGTCCCACAAAAGTTTTATTTACACTTTAATAAACCAACGTTTCTGATACATCAAAGCAGCAACACCATACCAAAATAACAGGGTAACAAGTGCAAACAAAAATGAGCCGTTGAAATTTCCTGCCCAAGATGCAAAGATATTTTGGTAAATCCAATTATAGATACTAATAGCGGATTCACCCGTGCCAATTTGGGTTTTTGCCGTGATTTTAATCAGGAATACAGAAGCCACAAAAAGAGCGATCGCATTTAATCCCATGATCTCAAAAGGCTTACTCCAACGTTTAATTAACCTCACTTCTATCAATTCATAACAAGCTGCTAATAACATTAATGCCCAACCAGCGGTAAATAAAACATAGGAACTCGTCCAAATTTTCTTATTAATGGGAAATGCCACATCCCAAATAATTGCAATTACCAAACAACACAAACCAAATAATACTAAATCCATGCTGGTTTGTGAAGTAGCCTGTTTTTTATCTTTGATCCATTGTCCAGTAAAATAACCGGCTAAAACGCTAACTATTGCCGGAATAGTGCTAAAAAGTCCTTCAGGATCTCCCAGGAAATTAAACCCATCACCTTTATATAAATGTGCCTTGGGAATAATTAATCTATCAATAAATGCGCCAAAATTACCTTCTCTCGTTAGCACTCCCGCACCATAATCAGGAACAGGAATATACATCATTGTCAACCAATAAGCAATGAGTAAACCTCCTGCTACTAACCATTGACTTTTGCGAGGTAATTTTAAAACTATTAAAGATGCAAAAAGATAAGTTAAAGCAATCCGTTGTAATACTCCCATCAAGCGGATACTACTTAAATCAAAAGTCCAAACACCTTGATTCCAAAAACCATTTAATACTAAACCCAATATAAACAGAATCGCAGTGCGGCGCAGGATGCGTAAATAAACTGCTTTGGTGGGCTTGTTCTCTGCGGTATATTTTGACAGAGAAAACGTCATAGCCACACCAACAATGAATAAAAAGCAGGGAAATATTAAGTCAGTGGGTGTACAACCGTGCCATTCGGAATGACCGAGGGGACGATAAACATCATCTACAACTCCTGCCATATTAGCAAGAATCATCGCAGCGATGGTAATACCACGAAACACATCAAGGGAACTCAGACGCATAGACGGAATATCTTATTTGAGGATCTCACCTTACTCCTCTTGATGCACTTTATCAAGGAAAATTGATCACTTAAGTTACAGAGTCAATTTTATGACTTAACCACCACAAAAAACACTTATTTAAGAACGAAAAAACTTGAAACTACTGAATCTACCTGAAAAACTTAGTTTATCTTAGTAGATTGACAATGATAAGGTACAAATTTAGTTTAAACTAAGAATTGAATAACTTTGCCTCAAAAATGGAACAACAGAAGCTAGTTCAATCTGGAGAACGACCTACGAGCCTGACAGTTGACATTGACGGCTCGTTGCTTCCGTTTGACAAATTTCGCAAAGCCCAAGAAGAATTGGCAAACATTTTACACGAAGTGGATCAGAATCTTGGTGAAAAAAAGCGCCCATCTGTAAATTGGGTTGTTTCATCGGTCACAAGTGGTAGTGTTCATCTGACAATTCAAGGTATAGCTACTGAGCGTGTAGCAATGGCTGAAATAGCTGAAGTTGTTACTACAGTAGAAAAAGGAATTGCTACTCTTGAGGAATATCCTCAACGGCCACCCTTCTTTTCAGACCGGGCGCTAGAAAGTGCTAAATGTTTAGCTAGTTTAATTGGCAAAGATATATCAACTATTCAGGTAGGAGCTAATTCTAAGAGAGTTAATCTGACACAACACTTGGTTGCAAACGTTGATGAACTTATAGGCGCTCGTTATAAAAGTTTTGGCTCTGTAGAAGGTGTTCTTAACGCCATAGATTTAAGCCAAAAGCCTTTATTCAGAATTTATGATCTACTTACTGGTAAAGGTGTAAAATGCCATTTCATGCCAGGACTTATTGACAAAATCAAGGATGCTCTTGGCAAAAGAGTATCTGTGTACGGTCTTATCCGTTCCAGAGAAGATGGACAAAAAGTTAGTGTAGAAGTTGAAGACATGGAAGTTTTTCCAAATGAGACAGAGCTTCCCAGTATTAAAGATATTATTGGTATTTTAGGAGGCAAAGATTGAAACGTTCATCGAAGCCTCGTCATTACTGGGATTCATGTACTTTTTTAGCTGTGCTTAAAAACGAAGATGATAAAATTGGTGAATGCCTTTCAGTAATGAAAGCGGCTGAAGCTGGTGAAATTATCATCGTTACATCTGCATTAACATTTATAGAAGTTATTAGGCTTGAAAAAGGTAAACCCAAACTTTCCAAGGATGTTGAGGAAAAAATACGTGCTTTTCTCAGGCATGAATGGATTTACATATATGATGTTGACCGTAAAATTGGAGAATTAGCTAGAGATTTAATGTGGCAGCATGAAAGTTTAAAACCTAAAGATGCTACTCATGTAGCAACTGCAATACAGGCTAAAGTTGATGTTTTAGAAACTTTCGATGATGGATTGCTTAAACTATCTGGCACAATAGGCGATCCTCTTTTACGTATTACAAGACCTTATTTCCCAAACCAATTAGAACTTTTTGATGAGATATAGATAAGACTTTAGGATAGACATTTTCAACATTGGTTATAGCACTTAACTATGCTAATAATTATACAGGTATACTATTTAGTGCTAAAAAAATATGTTACTAATGATGAATAATTAGTTAATGTAGATTTATTAAGCAATTATTAATAGCCACCTATGTCTATCAAAGTTGGAGATACCGCACCTAATTTTAGTCTACCTACCCAAAACGGCGAAAATGTTAGCTTGGCAGACTTTCGGGGTAAAAAATCCGTTGTTCTCTATTTTTATCCCAAGGATGATACACCAGGATGTACTATAGAATCTTGCGCTTTTCGAGATCAATATGCAGTATTTCAAGCCGCTGGTGCTGAAGTTATTGGTGTGAGTGGTGACTCTAGCGACTCTCATCAAAAGTTTGCAAATAAATACAATTTGCCTTTTACACTTTTAAGTGATCAAGGTGATAAAGTCCGAAAACAATATGGTGCAACTACCGCTTTTGGTTTTATTCCCGGCCGAGTTACCTATGTGATTGACCAAAATGGTGTGGTTCAGTATGTACTTGATTCCATGTTGAACTTTAAAGGCCACGTTGAAGAAGCATTGAAAACCCTGCAACAACTAGCAGCATAAATTAAGATCCCCGACTTCTCAGAGAAGTCGGGGATCTGAGACTCTCGATAATTAAACTCTAGATTTTTCTGCTACACCAACATGAGCAGATTTGCCATTTTTACCGTTGCCGTTACCGTTATTACGAGGTTGAATTACTCCATAACCGCCGTGATTACGTTCATAAATGACGTTAATCTCTCCACTTTCTGCATTATGAAACATATAAAAGTCATGTCCCACCAGTTGCAGTTGTTCTTGCGCTTCTGCCAATGTCATTGGTGGCATGGAGAAGTATTTGGTGCGAACAACCTCTTGGGGTAATTCAGCGGTGCGATCGCCTATTAAATCCGCTGCAACAGTTTCGGGTGCTACTACTTCGTTAGTTGATATAGGTTGAGTTTTATGATCCTGCCTTTTTTCCTTATATTTCCGTAATTGCCGAGCAATTTTGTCTGCAACTAGGTCAATACTTGCATATAAGCTTTCGCTGCTTTCTTCCGCACGGATAACACTACCATTAGCATAAATAGTTACTTCTGCCGCTTGCTTCGTACTTATTCGGGGATTGCGAGCTACGCTTAAATGGACATCCACTTGATTGGTGATGTTCTGGAAGTGACTAACTGCCTTTTCAATCTTTTGATGCACATATTCACGAATTGCATCAGTGATTTCAATATTTTTACCGTGGATGACAAGCTTCATGTAAACTCTCCCGCTCAATATTATATGTGATGTTTTCAGTTAGGAATAGAAATTGCGGTAAGGCCTATCACTGCCACCAGCATAAATCGCCACCTATCCCTAAGACATTGCCTTTTAGCATTTTTAACACTTCTTACATCGTCATGTTTGCGCTACTTATCGTCTTGTTTCCAACTGTTTACCAAGGAATTGGCTGTTTGAAGCAAAACTATTGAATTAGGCCTTTTGAGATATATTTCTTTTAAACGCCTAGTTCTATGGAACTTTACCAAAATAGGAGTGCTTGCCCTTTTCTTGTCCCCCAGTCTTGTTCACTATTGTATAGAGAATACAACCATTTTGGGAAATTTGATCCTGATTGATACAAATAAATTTTTAAGTTGCCATCAGTCAGTAAATTAGCTGGTATTGTCTTAGCTTATTGCTCTTCTCCCAACGCCCATTCAGGTTATATATTCAAACTAGCACCTTGTGGTTTATAAAATATATTTCCTTGACGTTCCTTTAAGATCCTTTGCATAGCTTGACATTTGTTCGTTATATTTTGGCAAATAAGACCTATTCACTGATGATTCCTAGCACTCAATTGAACCCGTACCGTTGTTTACTATATAATTTTGGCGTAATGCCTTATGAAACTGCTCATCAGTGGCAGCGATCGCTCGTTGCAGAACGCATTCACAATCCAGAACTAGATGATGTCTTAATTCTACTAGAACATCCCCCGGTCTACACCTTGGGGACAGCAGCAAATCCAGAATTTATTAAATTTAATCTTGACAAAAGTGATTATGATGTGCATCGCATTGAAAGAGGCGGCGAAGTTACCTATCATTGTCCCGGACAATTGGTAGGTTATCCCATTTTAAACTTACGCCGTTATCGTCAAGACTTGCATTGGTACTTGCGTCAACTTGAGGAAGTATTAATTCGCGTTTTAGCAAATTACGACTTGAAAGGAGAACGGATTCCTGGTTTTACCGGAGTTTGGCTAGAAGGATACAAAATTGCTGCCATCGGCATAAAAGTGAGTAAATGGATTACCATGCACGGTTTCTCCTTAAATGTTTGTCCAGACATGACAGGATTTAAACAAATTATCCCCTGTGGCATTATTGATAAACCAGTCAGCAGTTTAGCCGCATCGATTCCTGACATTACCTGTAACCAAGTCCGTCCTTTTGTCAATCAATGTTTTGCAGAAGTATTTGGTGTGGAATTTGAGGTTGATAAATCTCCGACTAGCACTAAAAATTAAAAATTAAAAATTAAAAAAGCAGATTACACAAGCTTTTGTCAAATTTTTAATGGTTGATTGACTTACGCCGTTGTGTACTAGCTGCAAAAATCTTTACAATAAAAAAGAATAGCAATCAAACATAATACAAATTAAAAATCATGGGAATATTCGGATTTGGCAAAAAGTCAGCCATACCTACACCTGAGCAAGCCTTACCAGGACGCGCAGAAGTAATGCGAGTATCAGTACAACATTATGTTAATAAAAATCGTCTTCAAGCACCTTTTCCCCAAGGCTTAGAAACCGCCATGTTTGGTTTAGGCTGTTTTTGGGGAGCAGAACGCAAATTTTGGCAACAAGAAGGAGTTTACACCACTGCGGTAGGATATGCGGCTGGTTACACCCCCAACCCCACCTATCAAGAAGTCTGTAGTGGCATGACCGGTCACAATGAAGTAGTATTAGTTGTATTTGACCCCAAAATCATTACTTATTCCCAACTGTTGAAAGTGTTCTGGGAAAGTCACAACCCCACCCAAGGAATGCGTCAAGGGAATGATGCTGGTACTCAATACCGTTCAGGAATTTACGTTTATTCACAAGAGCAAAAAGAACTAGCAACAGCATCACAGAACGCTTATCAACCAGCCCTCAGCAGTGCTGGGTATGGCAAAATTACCACAGAAATTTTAGATGCACCAGAATTTTATTATGCTGAAGAATACCATCAGCAATATTTAGCCAAAAACCCCGGTGGTTATTGTGGTTTAGGTGGTACTAACGTAGCTTGTCCCGTAGGTATTCCTGAAGCACAAGTTAGTTAGAACCATAGAAATCAACATCGTATCGTAGGTTGGGTTGACGCAAGGAAACCCAACAAAATCCTCGATCATCTTGGGTTTTGTTATGTCAAAAACACTAGAATTCACATTTTCTCTTACTTTAAATACTATGTCCTTACTCAAAACCTCGCTCACAGGCTTAAAAGCAGACTCATTCCGTCATCCTCTGGACTTGGAAGCCACCAAAACTCTCAAACAAATTCCCGGTTTAGATATGATGGTGCGAAATTTGCTCGGTCCCATGGCCGAACAGGTTTTCTATGTGGAAAATATCGCTTCTAGTATTTTGGTAGGAGAAAAACAACTTCCTGATTTACACAAGTTACTGTTAGAAGCTTGTCAAATTCTGGATATTGATCCACCTCAGTTATATGTGCGTCAACACCCAGCCCCTAACGCTTACACCTTTGCCATGCGAGGTAAGCAGCCTTTTGTGGTCATTCATACATCCTTGATTGAAATCCTCACCCCTGAAGAAATACAGGCTGTAATTGCCCATGAATTAGGTCATCTTAAATGTGATCATAGCGTGTATTTAACACCTGTGAATTTATTGATTTTAGCTGCTGCCATTGTCCCAAATGTCGGTGCTGTTTTGGCTCAAGCTATCCAGTCACAATTATTAGAATGGGTCCGCTGTGCTGAGTTTACCTGCGATCGCGCCGCTTTGTTAGCTACCCAAAATCCGAAAGTTGTCATGTCAGTATTAATGAAGTTAGCCGGCGGTTCTCCTACTTTAGCGCCTCAACTCAATTTAGAGGCCTTTGTTGACCAAGCTCGTGCCTATGATGACATTAGTAAAACGGAATTGGGAGAAATGGTCAAATCCGCCCGTACAGCCCAATTAAGCCATCCTGTCCCCGTATTACGAGCGAAGGAAATTGACCGTTGGGCAGGTAGTCAAGAGTACCAAAAATTAGTGCAAAATCACGGTATTAATTACAAAAGTGAAACTATATCTCAAGGTGGATGGAGGAATTGGTAGATTTTGCTAGAGTCAATCAAGATATGAATTCTTTATCAGCGATTAATTTATTTGGATATGAACAACTAGCAAAAGAGCATCTTTCCCAGATGGCTTTTGATTATTACAGCAGTGGTGCATGGGATGAAGTGACGTTGCGGGATAATCTCGCTGCTTTTACAAGAGTGAAACTTCGTCCGAAAATGTTAGTTGATGTTAGTAAAATTAACCTCACTACCCAGGTTTTAGGGGAATCTTTGCAATTACCCCTATTAATCGCACCCATGGCTTTTCAATGTCTGGCTGATCCAGAAGGAGAAATTGCTACAGCCTTAGCTGCGGCTGATGCAGGTGTGGGCATGGTGTTGAGTACCCTTGCTACCAAGAGTTTAGAAGAAGTTGCCACAGTTGCCAAAGGTTTGCAATGGTTTCAGCTTTACATCCATAAAGATCAGGGTTTAACTCAGGCTTTGGTGCAACGAGCATACACCGCAGGATACAAAGCAATTTGTCTGACGGTAGATGCTCCTATGTTGGGAAAAAGAGAACGAGATCAGCGCAATGAGTTCACTTTACCTCCTGGCTTACATCCCGCTAATTTAACTAATATCTCTGGTTTGGACATTCCCCAAGCACCAGGAGAATCTGGTTTATTGACTTATTTTGCTCAACAAATTAACCCCGCAGTCACTTGGAAGGATTTGGAATGGTTACAATCTCTGAGTCCCCTACCTTTGGTAGTGAAAGGAATTTTACGGGCTGATGATGCTGTGCGAGCTGTAGAATATGGAGCGCAAGCAATTGTAGTTTCTAATCACGGTGGTAGACAATTAGATGGAGCGATCGCTTCTTTGGATGCTTTACCTGATATTATCGCCGCAGTAGACGGTAAAGCCGAAGTCCTATTGGATGGTGGTATCCGTCGGGGTACAGATATCCTCAAAGCCTTAGCTTACGGTGCTAAAGCCGTACTCATTGGCCGACCTGTATTATGGGGATTAGCGGTAGCTGGAAAAATTGGCGTATCTCACATCATTTCCCTATTACAAGATGAGTTAAATTTGGCAATGGCTCTGAGTGGTTGTGCCAGTTTGGGAGATATTGATTCTAGTTTGGTGAGCCAATTACCAAAAAATTTCTAAATTAAATCTAATTACCTCTTGCCAAACTAAAAAAAATAGGCTATACTTGTAAAAGTGACACCCAAGGGCGGGTGGCGGAATTGGTAGACGCACCGCACTCAAAATGCGGCGGCCGTGAGGTCATAGGAGTTCGATTCTCCTCCTGCCCATTTAGAAAAATAAATTCGAGTCACAGATACGAAATAATGTCTGTGACTGGTTTCTCGTGAATATTTCTTTGCTTAATACAGCGGTTTCCGCTCTTATGATGTACAAAGGTGGTGCGGGCATCTTAGCCGCTAGATATGTACCTCATAGCACCGGGAAGTGCTGTATAATTCCGAAATTAAGTAGGGATTGCTGAATAAAGCTAAAACCTCTATAAATCAAGAGATTCAGCAATATAAAAGGTGATAATGGTGCAAGGAATTAGGCTAGTTCCCACTAGTAGGTTTGAAGGAATACTACACCGATTCTCATGGCGTAATGATTGAGAATCCTAAGTTTCTCCGTGAAGGATTGAGAATCCTAAGTTTCTGCGTATTGGAGAAAAGGTTCTTAAACGTTCACAACGCCGTGTTTCCAGAAAAGTCAAAGGTTCAAAAAATCGGGGCAAAGCTAGATAGGTTTTAGGAAAACGCCACCTCAAAATAAGTAGGAAACGTCAAGACCATGCTGTGAAATTAGCACGGTCGCTACCAGTAAACCCTAACTAACCGATTGACGCTCAGGATAGTAATATGAACTGTATCTATAATTATAGTTATATCCGACTCCTCGGAATTTGTCGCCGTTGACTACTAATCCTAGTAAATTGATGGGAGATGCTTTTAGCGTATTAACAAGTTGCTTTGCGACTGATTTATCTGTTTTATCAATTCTTACAACTAGCATCACACCATCAGTATGAACTGCTACCAATCTAGCATCTACTAATCCTGTCAAAGGAGGAGTATCATAAATCACTAAATCAAAATTCTCGGTGAAATAGTCCATTATTTGACTCATTTTATCTGATGAGAGCAACCGGGCAGGATCGGGTGGTACAGGACCTGCGGTAATCACAGATAAATCATTGAATCCAGGCATTTTTTGAATTACTTGCTCTACATCTATATCTGAAGAAATTAAACTACTTATTCCCCACAGATTATTTAATTGTGATAATTTGTGAACCTTGGGTTTGCGGAGGTCACAATCTACAATTAATACTTTTTTCCCCATGATCGCGGCGGTTTTTGCCAAGCTAAATGCCACCGTAGTTTTACCATCTCCGGGGACAGCAGAGGAAACAACGAAAGACTTAATTGGTCGATCAGAATTAAGCAGTTGAATATTACTATATAAAACTTGTAAGGATTCCCAAAATGATCCCTGTCCATAATAAGAACTGGATTGGGAAGGACGACGAGGAGAAGTGTTATATTCATCACTTGCCATAATAGGGTCCACAACTACTTCTGGTTCTTGATCTTTTCCTATGTTTCTCAGGTTTGAAGATGGACTCCGAGTTAAGTTTTTATTAAAGGGAATAGACCCTAATAAAGGCACTCCGATCTTATCCTGGAGATTTTCAATACTGTGATAGGTATTATCTATATCTTCCATGATTTTGGCAACACCGAATCCTAATAAAGAACTAGCCACAAATCCCAATAGTAAATTGCGGGGAGCATCTGGCGAAATTGGATATCTTGATTGAGCAGGTGCTTGGATTAATTCCCAAGGTAGTTCTGTTTGTGCTACCTCTATTTGTAATTGTTCACGCTTAGCTAAAAACCTCGTCAAACTCTCATTTGCTAGTTGTAAATTCCGTTGAATGTCAGCGTATTGTCTAGAGAGAATTGGTAGTTGTTTTAATTCGCTTTGTAATTGTTGTTCTGCTTGTGTCAGTTGTTGATTATCTACTTCTATTTTCCGAATTATAACAGCCGCTTGAGCTATTCTAGTGTTCAAAATTCGTTTTGCTTCTGCATTGATAATAGGTAAGAGATTGTTTCTTTTATCTTGTAAGGTTTGAATAACTGGGTTATCAGTTTGAAATCGAGCTAATTCTCCAGATATTTGGGTGTCTAATTGGCGCTGTTGGACAATTAACTGTTGGTAAAGAGGAGCATCATTGAGAATGGCCAATTGTTCTTCTGGTGCCTGCAATCTCAGATAATTATTTTTAGCAGCGGCTAACTGTTGATTTACAGATAGTCGTTGTTGTGTTAAAGATTGGAGATTTGCAGTAATTATTCCAGATTGGCTTTCTGGACTAATAAAATTGTATTTTTGGCGGAATATTTGCATTTCTTTTTGCAACTGTGCCACCCGATTTTGGATATCGGGTAGTTGTTGATTTACAAATTGAACGCCTTGATTTAGTTTGGTTTTCCGCTTATTTAGGCTGTATTTTAAATAGAATTCAGAAAATGTATTTAAGACGAATTGGATTTCTTGACGATCACTACTTTGATAGCTGATTTCGATGATTTTTGTCGTTCCAATACGACGAATATTTAAATTTGAAATAAGAGAGTTATAGGTAATGTTAGGATATGATTCTCGCGATTTTTTAATAATTGGTTCTAGCAGTTCTGAACTTTTAAGAACTTGAATTTGACTTTCGTAATCTAGTCCAGGTTTAGAAAAAGAAGAGTCTGTCAGCTTTATTTTTTCTGCTTGATCATCATTATTAACAGGTTCAACTAAGATTCGAAAATTTCCTGCATATATATTTTTTTGCGTCATTGTTAAATAAGTAACACCAGTCATACCAGCAAAAATCACCGCTACAATGACAATCGCTCGGCGTTGTAAAAGTTCAAAAAAGCTCTTAAAACTTAGACCATCAGACTGTTCCTGTTCAGTAAACTGAGAAGATGTAGAATCTGGAAATGATCCAGATGTAGGAATAATGCTATTGATAGAATTTGTCTGGTTTGTAATTTGCTTATTAAGCATGGATTTCTATTGTGTAAGTGATAAGGGAAGGATATTTGATACTCGCCGGTCTCAAGACAGGGGGATTCTTGGTTCAACGAGACTACTTAAACTAGACTCCTGGCGTTATCTAGCTCAGAGGTGGGACTATTGTCACAAATTAAACATTGTATCAAAGTATGGATACAGATCTTTCCGGTTTTATTAAGTACATATCCAGCAGGCAAAATGCCTGCACTACAAGAGTTTCATAATTCAAGTTTGTATCTCATTAGAGCGAAATTTGGTGTAATTAGGTTATGTCACTATTGAACTTTCTGGAATCCCACAAACAATATTGCTAAATTATATACTAATTTTTGCAACTATTCATTTTTGGCAGTGCGAGACACAACATCTTCGCATTCTGTCCTTTTTTTGATTGGTTGAGCCGGATTTCCTGAATAGATGATGTTGGCCTCTAAGGATCTTCCTGTGACACTACCTAATACTAAAACTGCTCCCCTACCAATGGTGACACCAGGCCCAATGACTGATTTCGCTGCTATCCAACTACCTTCTTGGATATGAATGGGGGCAGGAATCAGTTGAAAATTGGGGTGATTCCAGTCATGATTACCAGTACACAGATAAACGCCTTGGGATAAACACACATGATTTTCGATGACTACGGTTGCTAGATTGTCAATCCAGGTATTTTCTCCAATCCAAACATGATTACCAATGGTCAAGCGCCAGGGAAACTTAATGCGGACTCCAGGCTTGATATTCACACCCTTGCCGATACTAGCTCCAAAAAGCCTCAGTATCGAAACTTTTATAGATGAGATAGGTAGCCAATAACTTTCAACTAATGGTGAGCCAATGAAGTACCATAGAAGTTGTTGACTATATGTCGCTCCGGGTGTGTAGCTGCCGACTGTATAATTATCTAAACGCATAAAATGGGGGGCGAAAACTGGGTTAAAGCTGGCTCCAGTAAGACCTGAGACAATCCAAAACAGGGAACACTATTGCGGAGAATACGAACAATTGATTCTCTTGCTTGAATCTTATTGAGTAGTATCTCTGGCTTAGGGATGATTTGGGTTGTCATATTACCGTCGGGTTTGGTGGTTTTTTATTTTTGGGTTCGCTCAATATCTATTTTCTCTGCTTCTATTATATGTATACTCAGCAATATTTCTGCCAATACTCGCTGAAATGTATAGTACCATCCATGCCAACCGTCGAGAATACCGCCTTTGAGGATGAGACAATAGATGAAGATGATTAAAGGTGCGAGGATTTTGCGTTTGCGGATGCGATCGCCTATACTAAGTTCATGCTCTGGTGTTTCTAGAAGTTTTTTACTTTCAATTACCATATAACGATCTTGCGCCCATAACCAACGACTCAATGGCTTGCGATCGTCGTGGTGGATGTATGCTGATAGTTGACTAGATTTACCTTTATTCTCTAAAAGTTGAGTATGTCCGTCATCAATATATATTGCTTTGTCTTTACGGAAAAGAATTTGACGGGGAGGGAGTATAGTACCCCGTAAAGGTTTACCAAATACACAATATTTGAATTTAGCAAAATAGCCATCAATGCTGGAATTGGGAGATAGATTTTTTATTTCATTTATTAGTGCATCAGTGACAATATAATCTGCATCTAAGGATAAAACCCACTCAGTTGCAACTTTTTCTAATCCATAGTTCCACTGAGTAGCATGAGTGTCAAATTTTCTGGAAAATACTTGTACTTGAGGGTAGGAAGACAAAATTTCTAATGTTTTATCTGTGCTATAACTGTCAATAACAATGATTTTACTTGCCCATTTAAGTTTTTCCAGGGTACGGTTAATATTATTTTCTTCGTTATAGGTAAGGATGAGGGGAGTAATTTCTTCTAACATTAGGATATTCAAATAAATTCTTGTGATTAGACAATGGTACTAGAACACAACATAGTTTTCCAAAGATAGGGAAATCTACCCGCAAACTTAAACTTGATATTTGTACTGTCCAGGTTGACTATTTTGATAAGAATATTCGTATTGGTTAGGTGTGTTAGTCATTTGTTTGAATAGATTATTTGGTAACTTACAAGTCTTTTACTGGAGATTCTAACCATTGATTAAAAATAGCGATCGCTGCTAGGATTTTTGCTACAATTATTTCTGTTTGCTTGGCTATTTCTAATACTCTTTCTTTTCGCAGTTGCAGATTATAATTATGACGTGCTAAGAGGGTGTTTGAAAAGTTTTGAATGTATAGACTGACCCCTCTCCAAACCTCTCCCCTTGCAGGGGAGAGGCTTTAAAACCCCCATTCCCTTGCAGGGAAGGGGGGTAGGGGGGTTAGGTTTTTGGAGATTACCGATTTGATATAATACTTTTCAAACAACCTCTAAGTGTCTAAATTTGCGATAATCATTTAATTGTAAAAATAGTGAACCTTGCCATAAAGGAGGACGATTTTCTCCACCAATTTCTGCCATTTGTAACAATAGTTGTTCATGCCAATTTTCCGCTTTTGGCATACCTGCGGAAATGCTTTTTTCAGTTAATTTTATTTAGATCTCATCTAAATTGACTCCCAAAGCCCGCAATTTTTCAGCTAATTTGTCTGCCCGTTGTTTCTCCTGTTCTGCTCTTTCGGCAAAAGTAGGAATCCAATCACCATCTTGATTATACCAACGTAGCCACAAACCTTCTGTACCTTGATATTTTCCTGCCCAAACTCCTACTCCTAATTCCAACTCAGGAAACCAGAATTTTGGTTCTAACAGTTCCACTGCTTGATATTTTGTCCCAAATAGTTGAAATACTCGTAGACGATTTTCATATCTATCGAAAATAACATAATATGGCGATCGCAAATACTGTTCATAAGCTTGCCATTTTGTCGGCGGTTTATTCGCGCTTCTTAATGTTTGTCCTAAATCTTCTGCTTCCGTACCTGGTGATAATAATTCTACTATTAAAAATGGAGATAATCCTTCTTGCCAAATCACATAACTCCAGCGCATATCCTCCTGTTTTTCAGAAGCAGGCACTCCTAACACTAAAAACCAATCTGGTCTTTTATACCATGAATAATGGCGAGGATCATAGTATAAGTTTAAATCTGTACCAATGAACATTTCCTCTTGGGGATAAACGGGAGATTGACAGGTTTCCCGTAATAATTGCGGTTGAAAGTCATGAAATTCGTCTGGCAACCCTGGCTCCTCTGGATTTTCACTAGGTAAATCATACATCGTGGGCATGGTTTCCCAGGGTGGACGGGGATGAATTGTGGAGTCTAATTCATCAATATCCTCGCTGGGTAAATCATACATGGTGGGCAGGTTTTTGTGCGAAGGTGCTTCACTTTGATACATGATGACTATCTCCTGTGTTTCATCTTAACAAGAAGTCGGGGATCTAAAAATTATATCTTCATACACTGAAACCATTTTTAATGCTATTTTATCCCATGTATAATTATCCAATATAAACTGCCGAGCGCAATCGCCCATTTTTTTTGCTTCCTGAGGATTATCTAGGAAATGTTGAATAGCAGCAGAAATTTCATTCACATCAAGTTCTGCAACAGAGCCAATTTGCTGTTGATCAACAATATCAGATAAAGCAACACCAGGTGTAATTATAACTGGAGTACCCGCAGCTAGGGATTCTAAAACTGATATACCAAAGTTTTCTGAATAGGAAGTCAGAGCAAATAAGTCTGCTCCTTGCATTAATAAATCCTTGATTTCTCCTTTGATAAATCCAGTCAAATGGGTACGATTCTGAATTCCCTCAGAGACTAAAAGTGATTTAATTTCATTTTCATAATCAGGATCACCGCTACCTGCTAAAATGAATGTAAAACGGTAATGAGATAATTTTCCTAATGCTGGAATTAAGTAATCTAACCCTTTTTTGGGATGTAAGCGAGATAAAAATAAAATAATTGGTTCATCTGCTGGTAAATTAAAGTGTTGTCGCAGACGTTGATAAGCATTAGGAATTATGGGTGGAATGGAAAGTCCATGAGGAAGAATAAAACTTGGGGAGGTCAAATTTAATAGCGAAGCTTCTTGCTGTTCTAATGCGGAAGTAAAATGAATTGATTGACTATGATTAAGATTAGATTTTTCGATAATTCTGAGATATATTTGCTTTTTTCTGGCACTTTGCTGTAAAGACCATGTACACAGTTGTCCTAGAGGACGAACAATATAGGGAACTGTTTGCAGTCGGGCGATCGCCATTGCTATAGTAGAACTATAAGAAAAAATAGCATGAATATGCAATAAGTCGTAATTGCGGATATTTTTCCATAACCAAATGGTAAAATCTGCTGAATAAGCAAATTCTCTAACTGCATTAATAGGAGGAGAAAACCGGGGAAAGAACTGGATAGGAACTTGTTGATAATCTATAAATTTTCCGAAAGGTACATCTAATAAATCTTCACCA
Organism: Anabaena sp. AL09; assembly: GCF_001672255.1. NCBI lineage: Bacteria > Bacillati > Cyanobacteriota > Cyanophyceae > Nostocales > Nostocaceae > Anabaena > Anabaena sp. AL09. The sequence goes on along the minus strand of NZ_LJOQ01000018.1, from coordinate 20,218 downwards.
TTATCATTAGTAGTGATAATTTCTGCATTAATGTCATTTTTTCTTAAAGCTTTCACCATTTGTATAATGGCTTGACTCGGACCACCACGCACAGGACTGACGGAAGGAATTACATGGAGAACTTTCATGATCTAACCGACTCCCACCAATGTTTAAATATTGCTAAACTCCAACGACGATACCAGGAAGAGAGAGGTATATTTAGGGGTATATTTGAGTTTTGGAAATAATCACCAAATTCACTATCCATCCAACTTTCAAAAGGGAAAGAAAAGCCTTTCTTAGGTTTATTTACTACCCAATCAGGTATTTCTGTAATTGCTTGTGTTAAAAGTTTTTTCCCCTCTTGTAAACGAATATTACTAGGGATTGGTGCAACAGCTTCTAGTAAAGCTTGATCTACAAAAGGAACACGCAATTCTAAACCCCAATTCATGCTCATCACATCACTATCTCGCAGTAATTGATTACGCATATAGCGGCTTAATTCTAAAAAGCTGACTTCATCTTCTGGAGTATTATGATTACTGTCTAATTGCTGTTGATAAATCAAACTTTCTCCCAATAGATGTTGAACAATTGTCAAAGCTTCTTGATGAGAAAAAACACCTCGAAAACTACCATAAGCAGAGGCAAAAGTAGGAGGATGACTTAAAAAATCACCGAATCGTTTCATTTTTGGTAAAGTTCCCCAATGTGCCAAGCCTACACCGAAACCCGTGCGAAGCCAAGGTAAGAATTTTGTATTTTTACTAAATGAAACCATCTGAGGCACTTTTTGGAAAGACTGGTATCCACCAAATATTTCATCTCCACCTAAACCGGATAATACTACCTTCATGCCCTGATCATGGGCAACCTTAGATACACAAAATGTATTAAAGCCATCAATACTGGGTTGATCAATTGCGGTGAGGAAATTGGGGAATATATCTTTAGCAAAGGAGGCTGTAACTTGATATTCTGTATGTTTTGCCCCAAAGTGATTAGCGACTTTTTGGGCTAATTCTCCTTCATTATATTCCGATTCAGCAAAAGTTATGGAGTAGGTAGATAATTGCGATTGTTGGGTTTGGGTTGCTAAAGCAAGAATAGTTGTAGAGTCAATACCACCACTGAGAAAAATTCCTACAGGTACATCACTAATAAAATGATGCTGAATGGAATCTACTAAAGCCGTCCGGACTATTTCCCGCGCTTCTGGTGGGGAAATTTCTTCAGGAGTAAAATTAATTTGCCAATATTGTTTTTTGGTAATATTTCCATTTTGCCAATATAGCCAATGACCAGCAGCTAAACAATGAATATCAGCAATTAAAGTGTATGGTTCGGGAACTGAACCAGTAGTTAGATAACCATATAATCCTTCTGGACTGAGATTAACCCCAGGTAAACCAGATGCGAGAACAGCTCTGAGTTCAGAAGCAAATACTAAAGTTGTACGAGATTGCCAGTAATAAAGTGGTTTAATTCCTAAAGGATCACGAGCTAAAAAACAAGTTTTTTCCCAATCATCCCAAATAGCAAAAGCAAACATTCCCCGTAAATGATGGATACAATCAGCACCGATTCTTTGATAGAGTTTAAGAATTACTTCTGTATCTGTTTGGGAATGAAATTTTTCACCTTGGTCAATTAGGTTTTGTCGCAGTTGTTGAAAGTTATATATTTCCCCGTTGAAAGTAATTGAATATCGCCCGTCACTAGTAGACATAGGCTGATGTCCAGCGGGGCTAAGATCGAGAATGGAAAGTCGAGTGTGAGCTAAAGCTGCTTGTTGATCAGTTGAAATACAAATACCCGCATCATCAGGACCACGATGTTGCAATGCAGTCTGCATTCGCTTAATCTTTTTCTCCACGTGATTATCATGGGGATTAAGTCTAATAATTCCGGAAATACCGCACATATATATATATATCCCTTAGTCTACGTTAAAGCGGGAGTAGTGATGCAAATAGCTGGCTAGAGTATTTTGGAACTGTTCAAAACCAAAAGTATTAATCACTTTTTCGCGCAGTAATTCTGGTTGGTACATCAAAGGGTTAGGATATCTACCCTGTAGTATTTGAATTATGGTGTCAGCAATTTCCCCCACATCATCAGGATTCACAAGCGACCCTAAATGACCATGACAAAGCGCGTCTATAGCACCATCTTGATTACCTCCTAGCACGGGTTTACCACAAGCTAAGGCTTCTAAGTAAACAATACCAAATCCTTCTCTTTTACTCGGCATAGCAAAAACATCACAGAGATTGTAGTAATCACACAGTTGTTCATCAGGAATAAATCCAGCTAATGTAACGCAATCTTGTAATCCAAGTTGGGTAATTAATTCATTAATTCTAGCCTGATCATTTCCTTTACCAACAATAACATAGTGAACATCGGGAATTTGCTGACGAATTTGCGGAAGCGCTTGGATAACTTGGTCATAACCCTTGTAGCGTTCAACTTCTGCAAGTCGAGCTACAGTTAATATCACCGGTTGTTCCGGCTTGAGTCCATATTTTTCTAGTAAGTAAGCAGGTTTTGGGGCTATTTGAAAGCGATTGGCATCAAAAGTGTTTGGTAATATAACAATTTTATTGGGATCAAGATTTTGTTCTCTGATGAGGCGATTGCGTGTATATCCACTAACTGCTAGAATCAGATCTGCATGATGTAAAGCCATTTGCAAAACTGGTTTTTTGATATTCCAGGCTTCGATACCATGAGCAACGGTCCAATAAGGGATATTCATAAACCGTTTTAGTAAGTAGCCTGCAACAATGAAATTCAGGTGGCTGGAAATGATTAAATTTGGGCGTTTCCAGAATCCCCACGCAATTAGCTGGGCTGCAAATGTAGGTGTTCTCAGTGCTAATGGTGTAGATCCACAAAAATGAAACTTAGTGGGGGCTATGCTAGAAAAATCCGATGACGAATGTTTGTCATGCTTGATAAGCATATCATAGTTAGCATCAGGGTAGATATTTTGAAGGGCTTGAAATAAAAAAGTAGAGTATGTTTGAATACCACCTGTAAATTCAAATATGTTGGGAAACCAGAGATGAATATTATTCTTATTCTTATTCTTATTTTTATTCTTATTCATGGGCCTTATTGATTACATATCGCTGCCAAAGCTTGCTTTAAGCATAGGATTATTCTATCATAACAATTGTCTCTGACAATGATTTTACTTTCTTCTCCCCATCGTTTCAAGCGATCGCTATCAGCCATAGCCTCTTTAAGACTAGCAGTAAGAGCCTCTACATTTCCTGCATCAAAAATCAAGCCATTCTGCATGGGTTTAACTAAATCAGCCGCACAACCAACATGACTGCTAACAATTACAGGACATCCCATACACATCGCTTCATTAATTGCTAACCCCCATGTTTCACCACTACCATAGCTAGGCAAAACAAAGACATCACAACTAGCATAAGTACGCGGCATTAGCGATTGGTTTTGAAATGGAGCAAAGTAAATTTGATCATTATGCTTAGACAAATCTCGCATTTCTGAGTCTAAATTTCCCGCCCCAACTAATAGCAGAGACACTGATTTTAATTGTGCATTAATAAAAGCCTGAATTAAATCCAAAGGACGCTTCTTATGTTCAAATTTGCCAGCAAAAAGGATCACCTGATTTTGGGGAGGGATACCTAATTCGTGTTTCCAATTTTTTGCTTGACTAGATGCCTCATTAGTCATGGCAGAAAACCGGTTATTATCAATAGCATGGGGAGCGAAAAATAATTTACTCTCTAAGACAGCATGATATTTAAAGTATTCATAATTAGCTTTACCAACATATAGACAAGCAGCAAAATTTTGGAAAATTTTGCTAATAAATAGCTTTTTTAGCTGACTTTTAAAATCATTTTTTGCCTGAATTCGATGGGAATCACCACGAAATATCATGGGAATATTGATATTTCTCATCTGCCAAAGAAACCTATAAATACTTGCGTAGTTATAGGATACTGTTAGGAATATAGCATCTGGTTTAAATGCTAAAACTTGCTGATTCAGGCTGGGATTTTGCAAGCCAAAGATATGATGAGTGCCGCAATCTTTACTAATGTTAGGCACAAATTCAAAGTTATAGCCATCTAGTAATGGAATATCCCATTTTAATGATTGCTTAAATCCTGGATCAATCTGATTTGTAATGCCAAAATCCCATAAATAGAATACTTTAATATTAAAACCACAGTCTTCAGCCAGAGACCGAAAAAGTGGCGCGTAATACTGAATTGGATGAGATGCAATAATTGCTAAATTTGTCATTGACTAATTTTAACTACCTCAGCAAAGTTAATTCAACTTAGATTTACACGTCAGCCATAACCAAATGTTTTTTCCAAAAAGACGAAGAACCATAGAATAAACTAATAATAAAATTACTCCTGCAGGAAATATTTTAACATTAGAAGACTCAAAAAAAACTGCTGAGTTCAATAAAATAGTCGTTGCTCCTGCTAATCCTAGCAAAGGAATTGATCCTACATTAGTTATAAATCGGTAAAGCCAACCCCAAAAACAGCCTAGGGCAAAAATTGGTGCAAACATGAATGGAACGCCAAAATCAATGTAACTCTCACCCACATAGCCAATACTAATCGAAGTACCTTTGTCAGCCCCAGCCGCTTCAATACCCGAAAATTCATTTGTGCGTTTGGAATCGTCAAATATCGGCTTATCAGGAAAAAAAGCACGGGGAATTAAAGCAGATATTGCTTCCGACCATAGTTTGCCATTTTGATAAGGAACAGCATTAGGTACAGTTCTAATGGTACCAGCGAAAAATTTAAGGTATCCCAAACGAGATAATAAGGCATTAAATCCGTCTCCAAGCGCTTTCTCGTTGATGTTACTGGCAGAATTAGTATGATAATTTAATCTATCAGCCAAAGAAACCGTCACGGTTTGAGTTTGAGTTCCTCCGTTAACATAGTTACGATAATCTCCCTTGACACTTTGCCAGTAAGTTGCTAATAACAGTAATAGCACCATCAATATTAAAACTTGGGGGCGTAGTAATTGCTTAACTTTCAGACTAGTCGCCCCATATACAACCAACAATAGAAAAATAATTTGCCTAAATCCGCCAAAAAAACCAGTCATCCCAATGATAATTTCCCAAATAACAATGATTAAAGATAATAAGCTAAATTTAGGATCACGAAATCCATTCCAGACAATCAAAAAAATAACCAACCAGCGCAAAGATGCCAAAGATATCAAAAGTTGTGTAAAAGCAGGATCTCCAAATGCTAGAGCAGTCATTAATGAAGAAAGTACGAATGTCCCTAAATATGCTATTGCTAACCTAGAAAATTTTAATTCTGATCCACTTTTTTCTTGATCTATTAAGCTAATTACAGGAGAATTGCCAACAGCCAGCTTCATACCATAGGCGAGTGCTAGGATAGATAGGATACCTAAATAAAATGCTAAACTTAGTTCTTGACCAAAATTCTGCTCTAGGGTTTCTCCTGCTAAATTAGCATTAATGACAGGGACAATTATCTGAATCATTTGAAAGCTGGCTGCAAATAATAATGCAGGTGGTTCACCAGGTCGCCAAAGCAATGAAAACAGGACTGGCCAGATTAGACATCCTAAAGATGTTTCCAGGGGATTAGGTGTCGTTAGCCCAATAAAAGCCAGCACAAGGCAAATTACCCAAAGTATTTTACTTACAGATATTTTATCTGATTTTAGACTTAGCAAAGGTCTATTGTTTAGAGAGTAATGTGACATTATTTTTTTTACGTAGGGCTTGCATTACAAAATTTAATTTATAGCTTTTGTAAAAATATAGGTTTCGATGTTACCGAGTTCATACCCAGAAAGTTCTAGTTCAGTTTTGCATAAATCACAATTTTTTTTGCATATTTTAGGTTTTACTTTGATTTTGGATTAGCTGACTGATCAAAAATTTTACACAAAGTTCGGGTCATTTGTCTAGCGGTATAAGGCTCAAATGCTTGCCAATCTGTTGTTTCTGAAAGTCCGTAGACTAGAGAATTAAGTAACCATTCTATTCCTTGTCTAAGGGTATCATAAATTTCTATATTGGTTAAATTAGTAAAAGTTACGGTATATCCCGCTTGACATTCTTTAATTACGTTAACGACAAAACTCTGTTCGTGCAAAATTGCTAAAATGGGCTTCTGGGCGAGGATACATGGATAGACTTTAGATGCAGAATAACTGGGATCATCAGAACCAATTATTAAAATGGCATGACTATCTTTTAAAACTTGCAAGGCTTCAAAGTAAGGGATACGTTGTGGATATTCAGTGATTATATCTTCTAAATTATAGGATTTGGCGATCGCCTCTATTTCCTTATTGTTGTCAAAAATTGAATATTTCGTGCCAACAAAATGAATTTTAATTTTTTGCCAAATTTCGGGATTGTGCTGACGATGTTTTTGAATTGCTAAGAAAAGGACTTTCAGGCTCAAAGCCATATCTTCACCACCTCTACCCACATAAACCCAATGTTGATAACCATCATGGGGATCAAATATTTTCTGTTGGATATTCAGTTTAGGTAGGATCTCAAAATCTTTCTCAGGAGCGCCGAAGGGGAGAACAGAAAACTGCTCTGCTTTGAGCCAGGAATATCGCTGCATTAATACTTTGGGATATTCTGGCGAAACACTGGTTATATGGCAGGCTTTAGCCAAGGTAAAGGGTTCTAAAATCTTAGCAAAAGACTGGGCGACTGCATATTTTAGTTTGCCACCAGGGGGAGTGTTTTGAGTGCGATCATAATAATCACTTAACCAAGGATCTTGAAAGTCTAAAATATAAGGAATTTTATATTTCTCTAGCCAGTAGCGACCAAGGGGCATGGTCAAAAAAACTGTATTTGAGAAATAAACTAAATCAAAATAATTTTTTTCAAAATATTTAGCTGTTGCTTTTATCAAAAAAGGTATGGATCTAAAAGCTAAATTCCCAAGCTTTAATTTTCTAGATATTTTCGGAGAAATAGCTGATGATCGAATAATTTCAATGTTTGCTGGAACCGTCAAATTTAGGTTGGGATCATATATTCCTTCGATAAAATCTGGTTCGATACATAGAACAGTTACATCCCATCTAAATTCTTCAAAGTATGGCAGTGCCATTCTAATGCGCTGATGATCAGCGGCGTTAATTGGTGGGAAATGGGGGCTAACAATAAGAACTCGATGATTCATTTAATTACTTACAACTATAGAAATAGCTAATACAAAACTAAAAAAAGTCAGATAAGAACGTCAAAAATCAACTCCTAATACTTGATATTGGGGAGCAGTTTTACACCTATCTTCAACTTTAGATAAATTCCGAATCCATAAATAGTTATTACTTAAATGATTATGTGCTGAGGTCTTTAATTCTCTCTTAAATGGGTCGTAATTACCAGGTTGAAAGCCAGATTCTCGAAGGGTCTTCTCAATTGAAGGATCAACTGTTTCTAATAGAACAGCAAGTAAACAATCAGACGTTAAAATTTTGCGCGATCCCTCTATTACCTCTGGTTCAAATCCCTCTACATCAATTTTAATTAATGTTGGCTGCAATTTTTCAAGTATATAATCGAGCGATTCAACCGGAACTTCAATTGAATTTCCCTTATAATCAGCACCGACAACTTGGTTTGTTGTATCCATATCCGAAGAAAATTTTATTGAGCCATGATTTTTTCCTGCGGCACAACAACGGCTATCTACTAAGGATGATATATCGTTGAGGTCTATGTTACGTCGTAAGCGTTTATAGGTCGTTGGCACTGGTTCGATCGCTAAACTATTAGCTCCAACTACTTTTGATGAAAGTACTGTATATGAACCGATATTTGCTCCTACATCAACAAAAAGATCACCTACTCGCAATAAATGTAAACAAAAAGCCATATCTGTAAATTCATGCAATCCAGTGTAAATATTACCTGTCGCACCAGTCATTCCTAACTCAGCTACTAATTGAGAATCTCCGACAAAAGGAACAACTACTGGCATCTTTAAAATGCGAGATCCAACTTGCCATTTAAACCAAAGCTTAATTGCTTCTGGTAAGTTTCGCGATGCCAGTGGATGATTAAGAATAAAACGCCAAGTTCTCAAAAATGAAGTAATCACAAATTTAATTTTTATTACTATTACAAAAGAATCAAATATTTTTCAGTCGCTTGTTATAGAGTAATTCATATTGTTCAACTATGCGATCGCTAGAAAAACATTCTATCGCTCGTTGACGACAATCATGGCGATCAATCTGATCTAACTGATGCACCTTATTAACTGCGTCATCAATGGAAGTGATCAAATAACCATCAACTCCTTCTCGCACAATTTCCGGCAATGATCCTCTTGGACAAGAAATTACGGGAGTACCACAGGCTAAAGCTTCAGCAAAAACAATGCCAAAAGGCTCATCCCATTCTATAGGAACAAGCATAGCTGAGGCCTGACCTAATAAATTATTTTTCTGCTCATCATTAACTGTTCCTATGTATTCAATATTATTTTTTCCTAGCTGTGGCTCTATTTCTTCTCGCCAATACTTTCCCTCTTCGCCTGTTTTGCTATAGTTACCTGCAATGATTAATTTTTTATCGCATTTTTTGGCGATCGCAATTGCTGTATGCGCTCCTTTAATCCGCTCAATCCGACTCAAAAAAACTAAAGGTGCATCCGCATCAATTTTCTCTTGAAATGTGTATTTCTCCGGTTCAACACAGTTATAAATTGTTTGCCAAGTTCCGCCTGCATTGCGCCCGATTTTGCAAATGCTATCACTGCAACCTGTAAAAGTGAAAGATTTACCCGCAATTTGCGCGGCTAGTTTGACAGTGCGATCGCTAGGTCGCCTTTGATACGACATGATTTTGGGTAAAGGCGATCGCAGAATTGGCAGCATATAGAAGATGCGCGAAAAGCTATGGACAACATCGGGTTTAAATGAATTGACTGCTGACCATAGGGTGATCATATTTTGTAATGTGTCAAGCTTGTTTTGCGATTGCATTCCTCGCCAAGGAAACAATTTAGATACAGATGATGTTGATTCAGGATGAGCGACAAGAGCCACTTCATGACCGCGATTTTGCAGCCCTGCAACTAATAAATCAACAATCCGTTCAATACCACCATAGAGTTTTGGCGGTACTGGTAATTCAGGATCAGCAGTGAGTAATATTTTCATTAAATTGGGTTAAATAGAATCACTTAATCATTAACAAAATCAGGTTGTATGTACAAAGCATTTGCAAAACCTAGATATTCTTTTTTATCTCCCCAGCGAAATTGATCATAAAAGCCGCAAAGCCAAAAACCTTGTTTTTCCAAATAGTCATTGATCTCACTAAAGTGTTGCATATCGCGATCTCCTCTTCTAAATCCCACCTCTGTATAAATAAAGTGGATACGTTTATCTCGCAGCAAAGTTTCTGCACCTAATAGCACCTCCATTTCCCAACCTTGCACATCCATTTTAAGAAAATCAATATATCTAATATTCTCAGCGATTGAAAATCTATCAATAGTCTCTAATATAATTTTTTCTTCACCTATTTTGCTGTCTTCACGCGGTCCGTTAGCAATAATTGTGTTTAGTTGAGAATCATGATGAAGAACAATGTTTGCAAAGCCATTAACGCTGCCAATGCCTTTTTGAATACAATGGACATTTGCACGATGGGAAAACTTAGAAGACAAAGTTTTAAAACTTGTACTCACTGGTTCAAAACAGTAGATTTGTGATTTAGGAAAATACTGTACTAAGCCCGTTGCCGTTTGTCCTACATTAGCACCTACGTCAAGCAAGACCTTTAAATCTTTTTTCTGCGAGAATCTTTGAATGTCATAAAAAACACTTATACTACGCGGAAAATATCGAGTTAGGGGAAATGCTTGACTGCTCAAGACGGCGTTTAAAACTGAGTTCAATGTGCTGCCGACATACCATCTTAAATTCATGGGTTTAGATTACTCCATTATTTGTTTACTGTTATTTGATGTCTCCAGCCATTTAAAGGCTTTTCAACTAATTGATAAAATATGAAACTTGGAGAGAGGAAGGAAAAGATTCCCACAAGTTAGTTTTGTTAAATGGAGAAGATACTAAATTTAGGATTATAGTGACTATAAATGCCAGCCAATAAGTGGGCATTAACCGCCAGAATCTATTTTTCAAAAAATCCCAACTGCTACCTTTGTTAAGGATTAATTTATAGACATTAGCGGCGATACAATAGCCACTAATTACAAAAAAAAGATGTACTGCTAACCAACCCGGTGCTGCTACTGATTTTACTAGCTCAACCAATGGGTGAAGAGGTTTATTGTACACAGTTCCAAAACCATGAAAAATCATCACCCATAAGGCTGCAACGCCCCGCCAGTGGTCTAAGGTTTTATATTGAGGATTCCATGAGGGCATAAAAATCTAATTACAAGTAATTCAATATGGGCAATTAATAAAATTCTAAAGGTTTAATTATTAGAGCGATAGGGAAGTGCTGCTGCGAGCATTTCCCTGTTTGCAGTTTAATGAACTTCTAACCAGTGTATCAGGTCTTGTAACTGGGAAAAATCCAATAAACTTTCTCCCAAAATTTCTAACTTAGTAGTTGGTAACTTCTGGATTTTCTGTGTGATAGAAAATTCTATTTCCCCAAACCTCTTAGTGAGTTGACGCAAGACAAGGACGGACTCCCCTTGTTGTAATCCTTGTTGTAATCCTTGTTGCAATCCTTGTTGCAATCCTTGTTGTTCCCCTTGTTGTAATCCTTCCTTAAGAATTTCTTCATACCACGGTGATTCTCTTAACACTGTCATATCCCACCTCATGATTTGTTGAATTAAAGGAATATCTAAAACATACATGAGATTTCATAAATTAGCGATCGCTTTCAAGATCAACAAAGTATATCTCAATTACCGCCACCCTGGAGTTTCAGATCCCCGACTTCTGAGAGAAGTCGGGGATCTGATTTTCTTATTTTATTTATAGAGTGAAGGCTTTTTTTTGGCGATGTCTATTGATCAAGGCTTAGTCAAGAGAAATACCAAGCGATCGCATTTTTTGCTTTAATTCATACAACTCCCTATTAGCTTGTTCAGCCCTTTGGGATTCTTGTTCAGCCCTTTGAGATTCTTGTTTTGCTATTTGAATTGCTTGGTTGGCTTTGAGTATTTCATCTTTGGCGGCTTCTTGGGGGGTAGGGATGATAGTGCCTTCTAAGGAGAAGTAACGCAACTGGCCATTGTGAATACCCAGGAAAAAGCCCAGGGCTTCACTCCATAGCCATCCTTGGGCGTTGGGCGTGATGGGGCGATATTTATTAAACTCTAGTCTAAAGCCTGCAAATTCTAAGGTTTCGGGTGAAAAATAAAAGTATTCAGGGGTATGAAATCTCTCTGCGTATAAGTCTAGTTTGGTGGTGCGATCTACATTGGCGGTGGAGTCGGACAGTAATTCAATAATCAGGTCGGGATAACGTCCGTCTTCTTCCCAGACCACCCATGAGTTGCGTGGTTCTCTGGTGGTGTTTTTGACTAGGAAAAAATCTGGACCTCGAAACTCACGATTTTTGAGTTGTTGGCGACTGAAGTAAATGGTCAGGTTTGCACCAATGAAAAAATCATCCCGCTCTTGCCATGCCCATTCGAGGCAGGTGACTAGCAATAACAGTTGCATATAGTGCAGGGAGCTTTCCATCTCTGGTTCATCACTTAAAAGTTTACTGGCATCGGGCATTTGCAACTCTAGTTCGCGGGCTGTAATTGCTGCCATGGATTTGTTCTCCTGATGCTTTGGATGATTATCTATGAGTTCAGCTACGCTATCGGCGATTATAAATCGCTAATACACAAATCAAGTCTACTTACGTGGACTAAATAAAAATTAATAGTCTATATTCTTCAAGGGCGATAGCGAAACGCTGCTGCAAGCAGTTCGCTCGACAATTTTCGCTCATTTTTTCCCCTGAATTATTTTATAATAAACAACGACCAATTTGAGATTTCATAAATTAGCGATCGCTTTCAAGATCAACAAAGTATATTTCAATTGCCGCTACCCTGGAGTTTCAGATCCCCGACTTCTCTCAGAAGTCGGGGATCTTATTTTCTTATTTATAATCACATTATATACTCAGTTGCGATGCTTACTCCAAGGGCAGCGATCGCCGGACTTGTTGGTATAGTTGTTAGACCTACAACTGTCCTGAAAGCCATGTATCTAAATCAGATTTGTTTGTAAAATCTAACAAAGCTTCCCCCAAACTCTCCAACTGCTCTACATCCAAACTTCTTATTTGCTCCTCTTGGGACGGAGACAACATACCATACCGCTTAGTTAAAAGACGAAGCAATAGATTTGCTTCCCCTTCTTGTCGTCCCTCTTGTCGTCCTTCTTGCTGTCCTTCTTGAAACACTTCCTGATAAAACCGTGTTTGGGTTACATCTACTGTTTTCAGGTTTAGCATTTGCAAAATCTCCTTTGTACCAAGTTGTGGGAATTTATTAACAAGTATAGCTTCTACTAAATCCAAGAGTCGCCGAAATTCTGCCTCTGTTTCCGCACTATTAATAATTGCCTGTGCCAAGGTTGCTGTATCTTGTTCATCTACAACAAGTAACTTCAGTAATGCCAAATTTGGACTCAAATCCTTTAACGGTAACAAATCTTCCAGATAGAGTCGTTTGACTTGACTCTTTAACAAAGATTGGTAGGGAATATCTGAGCCTAGTTCTTCATTCCGATTGGGCAAAATTAATAATCCGTACCAAGGTTGCTTGACGTTGTATTGATATAAATACAGAAAAATTTCTGCTAAATACCGCCCATAAAATCTTGGATCTCCCTGCATCTGGGCTTCTAGAAATACCAGAGGTAAACTAAGATCCTTGGCAACAGGTGTTAATAGTCCATCTAGTTCAAATCCTTTCTCTTTGACTCCGGGCGCACTATAGGTAAATTCGCAATCTTTGGGGATTTCTGGGATTAACTCGGCAATTAAACCTGGTTGAGATAAAAATAGTCGGTAAAAGAGTTTATCGGTTTTCATAATCACATTATATATTCAGTAGCGATGCTTACTCCAAGGGCAGCGATCGCCGGGCTTGTTGGTATAGTTCTATGCTGCTGCAAGCAGGTCGCATTCCTCGCTAATGGAAAAACAAGGGATTGTCTGATTTTTTCTTTAATAACCTTTAATAGACATAGAGACACAACCAAATTCTGTTTTTTATCTACTAATTGCTTTTGCGGCTAATCTTAATATTGTATTCTCTTGGTTCTCCCAGTTTAATTGATCTTGAGCAGCTAACAAAGCAGTTTTTTTAGTGGCAGCTAATTTTTGAGGATCATTAACCAAGTTATTTATGGCTGATGCTAAGGCGATCGCATCATGACTGGGAATTATTTTACCAGCTTCAGGATACTCATTTAATATCTCGCTTTGACCTTCTGTGTTAGTGGCTATTACCGCTAGTCCTGCTTGTAAATATTGAAATATCTTGTTGCTCGTAGTGAACTGCTTATTAAGGCAGTAAGGAATTTCTAAAGCCAAGCCAATATCGTGTTCAGATATTCGAGACAGTAATTCATGATTGGGAACAGTTGGATGAATAAATAGCCGATCGCGCCATTCTTGAGGAATTTGTGGCTCTAACCATTGACGAGAACTTTCAGGGTAGTTACCGCGCAAATGGATTTCAATTGGTTGATTAATATGTGGCAATGCTTGAAAAAGAATTTCTAAACCTCTACCTTGTCCAATAGTTTGGGAAAACCAATGAATTGATGGTAAGTCTAAGTTTTGGCGATCGCCTATTTTGCCATCTAGCTGCGATCGCTCTTGCCAAGGAAATGTATTGTAAATTACTGTAGGAACTTGAGACTGGTAGGCTTGAGCTAAGGCTTTAGCCATAACATAGGAAGTGGTAATACAATAGCTACATTCATTAATTAGCCTACTTTCTAAAGATTTTAGTTTTTCAATAGGACGACCAGCACGAGCTTCTGGTAAAAGGTCTTCAGAAAACCAATCCTCAAAGTCCACCCCAACCCTCAATCCTTCATCTAGTAATTGACTACCGACCCAGAGACCTGCCTCCGCATGGACAATAGTTAAATCAGCTTTGAAGTTCTGGGCTGTTTTTAGCATTTCTTTTACCCCATAACCTAATAGTTCGGGTGAGAAAATTCCCAATCGCTGAAATTTTTCTTTGGCAATGCGCGATCGCCATCGAACTGACCAATTGTTAATTTTTTGATGGGGTTGAAAGTCAATAATCGGCAGAAATTGCCATTTCTTATAAATCATCAATAGGCGATCGCGTTCTACTAAATCTGGATCAAACCAAAAACCACCGATAGTGACATCATGTCCAGCATTTGCCAATGTTTCAGCTTCTTTTTGAGGACGAGGAGCCGTGCATAGATGAGCGCCAATTAGAATCAGGATTTTTGCCATTTTGACCAAATTGTTTGAAGGTAAGATCCCCGACTTCTTCTTCAATGATGTCAATAAGTAATAAATCAATGATAGAAGTCGGGGATCTGGTTTCTCTAGCTGAATACTTGCATCACTTTCGGTTATACCGATATTGCTATTTTCCACCCCAAAACCTCACGCATAACTTTAAACATAATTCCTCCTTCCGGTTTTAAGTCACACCCTCCTAAAGAACGAACATCTTTTCAGCCTTTTGGATTAAATCTTTAGCTTGTGGGTATGCCATAAATCCTGATATCTAATTACTTTTGTACAGGATAGGATAAATATGCCCAAGAACTTCTGCTAACAAATTTTCAGGACAGGTAGAAATAAATTCTGCAATTCTTGAACGAAAGTCTAGCGATCGCAATTGGTCACACATTATTATACCTTTTACGGCTTGACCATCTGGGATCTCGACATAGAAAGGATTTTTGCGCTTAGTTGTACTGATGGGACAAACAAATATAAAACCGCGATAGTTATTAAATTCGGTTTGACTCAACACTAGTGCGGGGCGTTTTCCCATCTGCTCGTGTCCAGATTGTGGGTCAAAGTTTAGCCAGATAAAATCCCCATGACAAGGAATGTAATCTACCATTCTTCATTACCCATTGGTTTGCCCCAGTCAATCTCAGATTCAGGCTCTAACTCTTGACTAAGGAGTTGTGAGAGTGTGTATTTTGGGAACTTTTGAACAAGCCTTACTATAAGCTGCCCTTTCTCAATACGGCAGTCAACTTCATCATTGATCGATAAAGCCAACTCATCTGCAATATATTTTGGGATTCTCAAGGCTAAAGAATTACCCCAGCGACCAATTTGCGATTTCATAGTTAGCATCTTAGCTTGAAGATACACATAGTATATCCTAATTAAATGCTTGCTCACTTTTTGTAACGATATCTATAGATTGCTATTTTCCACCCCAAAACCTCACGCATAACTTTAAACATAATTCCTCCTTCCGGTTTTAAGTCACACCCTCCTAAAGAACGAACATTTTTTTCAGCATTTTGGATTAAATCTTGAGCTTGTGGGTATGCCATAAAAACAAAATATTGCCAATAACAAGCACAAGCATAATGAGTCCGATCGCTATTTTCAACAGATAATAAATTATTTGTACATAACTCTGCTGATAAAAAAGCAGATTCCCATGCCTTTCGAGATTTTGAACCGCTTAAACTGCCAGAAATACCTGACCGATAGTAAGATTTAGCATCTGTACAAAACTTAACGCCTTGACTAGCGAGAATAACGCGACAAAAGTATTCACCATCATCATTCAATGATACGTTCTCATTCCACATACCAGCGGAGTCAGAAATATTTCGAGGTACAAGCCAAGCCGCAGGGTGCATCATCAAATTCTTTTCCCAAGCAGCAATAAGCCAGTCAATGGGTGACATATCTGTCCATAAAGTTTGTGGGGTAAATACAGCTTCAGATGGGTTTTGGAAAAATCTAGCCCACTCTGCTGATGCCACATAATCTGAGTTACGATCAAATTCTGAAAGCTTTAACTGACGTTCAATTTTATCCGGTGCAAGCAAATCATCAGCATCTAAGTATTGAATAAAGTCTCCTTGGGCTGCTTTTAAAGCTCTATTCCTAGCTGTACTAGCACCTTTATTTTTTTGACTAATTACCTTGACTCTCTTTGATTCGTAGGTTTTGGCGATCGCTAAAGTATCATCTCTAGAACCATCATCAACAACAATAATTTCTATATTGTACCAAGTCTGTGCCAGAGCCGAATCCAATGTTTCTGCTATATATGGAGCAGCATTGTAGGCTGGAATTAAAATAGAAACTAAAGATGAGTTCATCGTAATTCTAATTTTTGCGGTTAGGCTGATATTGACTTTCCTGTCTTAGTTGTGGGCGCAAAAAGCGTATTAATAACTCGCGAACACGCAAAGCTAGAGGTGGATTAATCAAAGCAAATGTTCTAAACCAATAGCTATTATTAGCCGCACCTTTTCCTCCACCTAACCTGACTGCAAGATTTGCGGCTTTATCGGCAACATCCCAAGCGAGATAAGAACCTGCAACCCCCGCCGCCGTCCAGAGTTTTTCTGCAATTAATTGATGGTATTGCGAATGCGATTCTAAAGCTGCCTTTTCAAGCACACAGACATGGGCGGCAATACATTTGCTCAAGTTAGCTTGAGACATGGAGTTTGAATATCGGTAATTAATAATAGAGACAGTTGGTTCGGCTCTAAATGTCATACCTCGTCGAGCCGCCCTCACATGAAAAGCAACATCCTCATTATAAAGCACATTAGGATCGAGATCGTAGCCCTCAACCTCTAAAAATTTTGCCCGTCGATACAGTCCGCAGAAAGGATTAATTTGATGAAGTATTGTGTAAGCAATAGGATCTCGTTGTAAAGCCTCATCGTCAAACGCTCCGATACTATAAAGTGTATTTGTCTCTCCATCTCGGTATTCAAAGGCAAATAAAACCGTATCAGGAGTATCCTGTCGTCCCATCCACTGGTGGGCAAGTGTTGTAAAGTTTGGCATTAGTAGATCGTCTGCATCATGGAAATGTATCCATTCACAACTTGTTTTTTCTGCTAATGCATTCTTGCCGTAAGAACATCCACGGTTAATATCGCCTCTAACTACTTTAGCTCCATACTTAGCAGCAACTTGCCCAGTTTCATCAATACTACAATCGTCATAAACCAAAATTTCATCAAATGGGATTTGTTGCGATATGGCAGATTCAAGTAAACGAGGTAAATACTTAGCAGCATTATAAGCGGGAATACACAGTGCTAATGAAGGATAACTCATGACATTTTTCTCGCAATTTTATTGAACCTCTAAAAATGAGCTATTATTTGTTTTTTAGGAATTTTTTAATACTTCGTTTGACCATATAATCTACCAACTCCCGCAAAGGTAAATTATCGAGAAATGCTAGAGGGTTTTCCAATTTTTTCTGAGGAGAGACAGCATCAATAATCCATTGGTTAGGCTTTGTCGGATTTTTGCCCCGTGCAACTAAACTTTTATAAGACTCAATTCGCTGTTCTACAATATGATGAGGATCAAGAGTTGTGCGTACCATCTCTTGCGCCACTCTACCAACCTCTTCTCGTTTTTTTGTACTCCAACCATGTACCGCTTCTAAACTTTCAGCCAAACTTTGTGGATTGTTTGCCATAAAGGTTAGTCCATTCACCCCATTTGTAATTAAACCTGAAGCACCGGCTCCCTGAGAACATACAACAACTTTACCCTGAGCCATACCTTCAACGGATGTGTAGTTAAAAACATCCCAAACCGATGGGACAATGATAAACTTTGCCATTGCTTGACGTTGTAAAGTTTCTTTGGGTGAAAAAGTTCCCATTGGTTTTACTTTAATACCCCAAATATCTGGATAAGTTTTGGCAAGATAATCGGACATTGATGTAGCTGATTCACCATAAATTGTATCTCGACCAATCCATTCTATAGTTGGTGCATTTTCTCCCATTAGCCTTAAAGCTTCACAAAGAACAGTTACTCCTTTCCAATACTGAATTCTACCCACAACTAGCCCATTAATTGACTGTTCCGATGGATGAGTATTAGATAAAATTTCTAAAGCAGGAGGAATATAAGTAACATCACTCCGGGTAAGTTGCATCCATTCTTGAGCATTAGCTCGACTATCTGTCTGTAGCTCATCTGCAACTGCTAGTAAGCCTACTTCGATCAACCGAACCAAATTAGATTGCATTTGCAGATATAACAGAGGATCACGAAAATCTATCTGCCCGATGCTGCCATGTAGCTGCACAATCGTAGGTGGACTGTCTAATGAAGCGATCCAAGGAACAAATAGCATACCCCAATCAGTCACTTCAACTAAATCATACCCGGCACCTCTATCAGTTTGTTCCCAAGCAGACCAAGCTGCTGCCAGATGTCGCTGAAATTCAGGAATAGCTTTGTAACGGTTAAATTTATGCAGATAGGAGTTAACCAAATCTGTATCCAAACAATCAACTTTGATTCCATCTTTCTCATAACTAGGTAACTTTGAAGTAAATGCACTACCTACCAAAATATCAACCTGATGCCCTTTACTAGCAATTACCGGAAGAATATCTCTATAGAAAGTTGAAATTCCACCACCATAGTGAGGCGGATATTCAGGAATGATGAACAGTATTTTCATTAATATTTATAGCACTTTGCAATTTTTTAGAACCCACGAAATTTTCAAGAAAGCGAACTTAATCAATACTTATCCAATAGAAATCGCAGATTCAAACTGTGCTTGGATATATTCAGGATTAAACTCACTTTGTGCAACAGTAATAGACTGGCTTGCCATTTGTAGCCATTTCTGCTTTTCTGTCATATTAGATAAAGTTAGTAATAATTTGTCGTCATCCATATTGCTAAGATAGCTTAGCCAATTATGTTCTAGGCTCCATTTACCTAGAGATGTGGTGGTTGGGGCAATAATCAAGATAGGTAGTCCTAAATGACAAAATTCAACAAGCTTGCTTGGGAAACAGGTGATAGCCCAAGGATGTATATGCAAATCTAAAGGATATGAAACTATTATACAGCTAGCATTATTGGCTAGATAATTTATAACATCTATATTTTCTGGAAAAGGTTCTTGATGTTCAATATTAGAATGGCTGTTTAATAGTTCTAACACCTCTGATTTCTTTGCATCTGTGACTAATAAAAATTTTCCATTGATCTTAGATATAACCGTAGCAATTTTTTTAAAGCAAGAAATTTGGCTCGGATATATACTACCTGCGTAAGCTATAGTTGGGGAGATTTTAAATTCATCTTTCCATTTAATGAAGTCTTTAAAACCACCTTCAGGAATTGGCATTAATTTAAAAACTTTGCTAGGATTGTTAATACAATACACTCTAGATAATTCTATTGATACAGGTAATACTTTGGTTGATTGATTAATAACAAATTTCCAATTTTCTTTAATCCAATTATATTCTTTATCGGATTTAGCCCATAGTTCTTCTTGATCATGCAGAATAGTAATTAATGGAATTTGCCAAGACTTTGACAAATAAGCAGAAAATACTGAGTGTTTATCCTGTAATACTGTCAAGATTACTGATGGTCGTTCATGTCGTAAAATTTTCTCACATTCTGTTCTCCAATACCAAAATCTAACTTTCTGTAACAGAGGTACTGTGTAACGATAGGGCAACCACCACCATCTTCTCTTTGGCATACGGATTAGCCGCCAAGCTTCAGGAAAATCAATGTTAATAAATGTTTGTTCTGGTGCAACTATAGAAATCTCATGTGTGTTTGGCAGTCTTTTTAAATGACGATCAATAATTATTGGACTGCCTACACCTTGCTTGGGTGGAAATCCACCAATGAAAAGAATGTGATTATTATTCATAGGATATTAGTCTTTAGCATATTACGCCTTATGTGAGTTGAGAAACAGGATGCTATTCAAAGGTAAATATATCAATTTTCTCCATAAAGGGAGCGGTAGAACCATATTTTTTTAACTGCGATCGCTCGTAGACACATTTTATGCCAATACCTGTTGATATAGTTCAATATACCGTTTTGCTTGTAGTTCTAAAGTATATTCTTTAAGGGCGATCGCTCGACAATTTTCACTCATTTTTACTTTTGACTATTTCTAGCAATTTCCAGAAAACGGTATCCGAATTTTTTCACATCTTCTTTATT
>NZ_LJOQ01000017.1:14805-21820 GCF_001672255.1 Anabaena sp. AL09 | reverse complement strand
AAAAAATCAAAAGTAAGCGCAATTGCAATACCTGTCGTACTGGTAGTTGCCTTGAGCGTCTAGGAGGATAATTGACTATCCTTTTTAAGCAGATCTTAAAGAATCTGCGTGTCTTTAGACCGCAGAGTGTCAATGGTTTAACCACTTTTGCGATTAATTCAGTCTGTAACAAACATGATAAAACCTGCCCTTACTAAAATTGGCGCTCAAATGTCCAACTTAACTGGCGTAAGAGCGATTATGAAAGATATTAATGAAACCCTCAGAGCTAGTAAGGGACAGGAATTATATAATTTGAGTGCTGGCAATCCGTTGATTTTACCAGAGGTAGAACAGTTATGGCGGGATTGTACGGCAGATTTATTAGCCAGTTCTGAATATGGTGAAGTTGTTTGTCGTTATGGTTCAAGTCAAGGTTATTCACCATTAATTGAGGCAATTGTTAAGGACTTTAACCAGCGTTATGGGTTAAGTTTAACTGAGCGGAATATTTTAATTACTGCGGGTAGTCAAACTATCTATTTTTACGCCGCTAATGCTTTTGGTGGCTATACTGAAGATGGCAATTTGAAAGAAATTGTGTTGCCGTTAAGTCCAGATTATACTGGCTATGGTGGTGTTTGTTTGTTCCCAGAAGCTTTGGTTGCTTATAAACCTACTCTGGATATTGATACAGCCGCACATAGATTTAAATATCGTCCTGATTTTAATCAACTTGCGATTACAGAAAATACTGGTTGTGTGATTTTTTCCCGTCCCTGTAATCCAACTGGTAATGTTTTAACTAATGATGAGGTAAATAAAATCACTGATTTAGCTGCACCCCATCATGTACCTGTATTGATTGATTCGGCTTATGCACCACCTTTCCCAGCTTTGAATTTTACAGAAATGACTCCGGTATTTGGGGAAAATATTCTCCACTGTATGAGTTTATCAAAAGCAGGTTTGCCTGGAGAACGGATTGGGGTAGCCATTGGAGATGAAAACCTGATTCAAGTTTTGGAATGTTTCCAAACCAATGTGGGAATTCATTCTTCTCGATATGGTCAAGCGATCGCAGCTAGAGCGATAGAATCAGGTACATTAGCAAATATCGCGGAAAATGTGATTCGTCCTTTCTATCAGCAAAAGTTTGATGTCTTAGAAAGTACCCTAGAAGCAGCTATGCCTAAGAATATACCCTGGTTCTTACATCGTGGTGAAGGGGCGATTTTTGGCTGGTTGTGGTTGCAAGATTTACCCATGACTGATTGGGAATTCTACCAGGAATTAAAGAAAGTGGGTGTAATTCTTGTCCCTGGTAGTAGTTTCTTCCCTGGTTTAAAGGAGGACTGGGAACACAAACACCAATGTCTGCGAATTAGTTTAACTGGTAGTGATCAGGAAATTACTATTGGTATGCAGCGTTTAGCAAAAGTTGCTGAACGGGTTTATCAAGTTGCGGCTGTGAGAGTGTAAGATAAATGAACCACGAAGAAGCGAAGAACACGAAGAAGAAGAAGGAAGGAAGCAGGGTGCAGGGTGCAGGGGGAAAAGCTCAAAAAGTACCTGTTCCTAATCACCAATCACCAATTACCAATCACCAATTCCCAATTCCCAATCTCGATGATTGGTTGGAAATTGGCAAAATTGTCTCACCCCAAGGTTTAACTGGGGAGTTGCGGGTTTATCCTAATACTGATTTTCCTGAACGCTTTGAAGAACCGGGAAAACGCTGGTTGTTACGTCCTGGGGAAACGGAACTGCAACCTGTGGAGTTGTTAAATGGGCGATATATTGAGAATAAGAATCTTTATGTGATTAAATTGAAGGGAGTGAGCGATCGCCATCAAGCTGAAAATATGCGTGATTGTCGGTTTTTTGTGCCTGTGAGCGATCGCCCAGAATTGGATGAAGGTGAATTTCATGTGTTAGATTTGCTAGGGTTGCAGGTCTTTATGCAATCATCTGGGGACTTTGTGGGAACGGTGGTGGATATCTTACCTTCTGGTCATGATTTATTGGAAGTTAAATTTGATCCTGCTTTTATCACTAATAACGAAGAATTGACAACTGATAAAGCACAAAAAACAGTTTTAATTCCTTTTGTGATGGAAATTGTTCCTGTTGTTGATTTAGAAAATCGTCGAGTTGAAATTATTCCTCCCCCCGGTTTATTGTCAATTAATAATTAACAGTTGTAGGTTGGGTTGACGTATGTTACCCAACATAATCAAAATTTTGTTGGACACAACAAGATAAAAAACAAGATAATCAAAACTTTGTTGGGTTGCGCTGTTGCTTAACCCAACCTACAAATACTCCAAATATATTTATAATTACCTTCTAAATTTTCGTTCCAAGAAAGCAATAATTTGGGTTCTTCCGTACCTGTTATGCCAAATATGAGTTTATTTACCCCATAACCCATATAAATAAAGGATTTTATTGTTTTTGATACCAAATTTGTCAAAATAACCAATGAATTAATGTAAAATCCTTATATAACAAGGATCTTGGGATTTAAAAAAATAATTTAGCATAACAAGTCCCGAAGACCCAAATATTTATCTTCTTGACCTTCATAACGTTCTTTATTTTGTAGAAATTCATCTACTAATTCTAGCCTTTGTCCTACTTCTGTTAGACTCAATTTATAATGTAAGTTTTTTCCGTGCCTTTCTGGATAATTTAAAATAATCTCTATATTAGCTATAGAATTACTTCCCTTACCTTTCCATAAAAATTCCTTAATACCTCCTCCTTGCCGAAATGGGGCTGGTAAATCTATTGGTGTTGCTTTTAAAATATTAATAGCTTCTATTAAATTAGACTTGCCAGAAGTATTACGACCAATTAACACATTTAGCGGTTGTAGTTCTATTTCTTCCCCATCACTTCCATAGGAAAGGAAGTTTTGTAATTTAATTTTGTGAATAAATCTTTGACCTTCCATCTATTTCTCCTCATCTGAAAATATCTATCCTAAAACATATTCTCAAACTTCCTCAAGGCTGTTATTCCTCTCAAAAGTCTGACATCAGAAATATATTTTATCCTTAATGAATTAGTTGTAATCATGCCGCCCCTTATCTTACCACTCATATCCGTACTTTGCAGTAAACTATCCCCCAAATCTCGGTTACTTACTAATGAAAAAGCAGAAAATAATAGACTTCCCTGGAATAAAATCTTTCATTCCCTCATATACAACGAAATTATCGAAAAATACCCCAATAATCAACCCTATCCTCCTGATTTAACCTACCGAGAAAATATTGCCCGTCAACCTATTCACAAAATTAGAGGCTATGATCAGAATAGCAGCACTGCAATTTTAGTCCCTGTTGATAGTTCCCAGCCTCAACACTGGATTAATTGGTATATCAGGAAGTAGTAGCATGAAAAACCAAAAATGTCCCACTTGTCAAGGTGAGTTAGAAACTAAGCAAATTGAAAAAATGCTAAAAGGAGGAAATAACACCGCCATTATCCATGTAGAAGCAGAAGTTTGTTCAAAATGTGGAGAAAAGCTCTATAAACCAGACGTTGTTAGCCAATTTACTCAAATTCGTGCCAAACTTAGAAATCAACAAACAGAAGATTTTCAAGTGATTGGTCAATCCTTCCGCATTTCTGTTTAATTAATCAAGGAAGGCTGAAGAATTTTATTCTAAGTTTGATAACTGTGAAGATGTTAATAAGTTTTTAGGCTGATCTCAATCACTTGTCTAAGATCTTTGTTACCAGATGTCTATGAATAATCTTACATCTTGCAATTGTCACAGGCAATTATACTTGAGTCTTGAGAATGGGTGGCCCGGGATTCGAACCCGGAACAAATCGGTTAAAAGCCGAGTACTCTACCGTTGAGTTAGCCACCCTTTTGCTGTTTTTCCAACTTTATCAATATACCATCAACAGCCATGGTTTTGTCAAGGGGTTTTCAAAAAAGATTTGCCGTTAATCCAAAAGAAGCAGTACAACTAGCTCCAGGAACTAACACAGTCAGGTTTTCACCAGTGTTGAAAGCATTGCGGGTGGCACTCCAAGGCTCTAGACAGTAGAATTCTTTGCCTTTAACAGTCCAAAACACCAACCAGGTAGAGAAATCATCGTAATCGAGGGTTAGCTTCAACCTGCGGCTGTTATCTGTGACTGTGGCTGATTTGCTGGTTAGTTGTCCAAAGGCAAAATCAATTTCATCTTGGTTAAAGTCAAATTTGCCGTTAAAGGCGTGGATTTCCTTAGTTTTGTTATCTTGATATTCTCCAGAAGGAAGTTCCACTTCTAGCTGATTTTTGTCACCACAGAGAAAATAAGGGTGGAAACCAGCGGAAAATGGCATGGGTGTAGATGACAGATTTTTATATTCCTGACGCACTACTAAGGTATTACCTTGGAGTTCGTAGGTAAAAGCCAATTGAAAATCAAAAGGATAAACTGCCTTTGTTTCCTCGTTGCTGCTGAGAACTACAGTTAGACTAGCCTTACCTTCAGTATTTTGCGCTGTTGCTGTCCAAGGCAATTCCCGCGCAAAGCCGTGTTGTTTAATGGTATACTCTTTTCCATCAACGCTGTAAGTATTATCAGGTAAATTACCGCAAAGAGGAAACAAAATTGGATTGCCGCCCCTGACGCTCAAATCAGGATGGGTAAAGCGTTCAGCGTCTAGGTAAAATATTTCTTGACCTTGCACCAGCCAACGAGTGATGATACCGCCTCTTTCTGGGACAACTTCTATTTGTGTACCAGCGGTTTTATCTGACAGGATGTAAGTTTTGTATTGTCTTTGTTGAATGTCAATGGTAAACATGATTGTATTTAAGTAGGTTGTTAGTTGTCAGTGGTCAGTGGTCAGTGGTCAGTTCCAATTAACAGCTTGCCAGAGTTACTCAAGCGCGTCAAAGGAATGGGATCTCAGGTTTCTCCTACCGACGATTCCTAGGTCGCGTTTCGCGATCGCACTTGATCAATCTAACCTACAAGCGAATCGCACTTGATCAATCTAACCTACAAGCGATTCCTAGGTCGCGCTAGTTCCCTCCGGGACGCAATGCGTTCGCTATCACACCAAAATATCACAATATTTTCCGCTCCAATGCTTTATTATACATAGACCGCCTATCAATTTCTTGATTTGGCGATCGCTATTCCTGTGAACGAAGTGTTAGGTTATATTTGGATCTGGCACTTGTAAATCGCGACATATCTTTCTAGCAAGTAAGTTGTTAATCTCACGATGGCGTGGAATAGACGTTGATCTCTGTGCAGCCCGATTGACATAAATAGTATGGCTACCACCTTCTCTTAAAAACTCACAACTATTGGCTTCAACATGACGAACTAAGTCTACACGCTTCATGCAACTGATAAAAAAATAGGTTCACGAATAACGTCCTGATCTTGAAGTAGTTCCTCTGTTAAAAAGCGGTTAGCTTCTAGTACCAACTCAATAGCTTCCTCCAGATTAACTCTTGCTTCATCAAGAGTATCACCCTGAGTATTTGCTCCAGGCAGTTCTTCGACAAAACCTATGTAGCCTTCAGAGACTTTCTTGAACACTTTAGTTAATTTAAAATTCATGGTTAGACATTATATATGTTTTCAACAAGTATATCACCAAAATTGAAGCAAAAACGGCTATTTAAAGGCGATTCCTAGGTCGCGCTTCGCTAACGCACTTTATCAATTTAACCTACGAGCGATTCCTAGGTCGCGCTTCGCTATCGCACTTTATCAATTTAACCTACAAGCGCTCGCTCGCACTTAACCTCAACAGGCGAACTGACAAGTCAGTCTACAGTTGATCAAGCAGTTGATCGTATTCTGCATGAGAACCAACCCAAAACCAGATTACAGTATCTTCTTCTAATTGACCGACGGCTCGATAGTCTTTATTGATGCGTGCGGAATAAATGGGCAGTTTTGGATGAACTTTCTTAAATCGCAAGCTTGGGTAGTTTGAATCTTGCCTGAATTGCCTATAAGCTTTACGAGTCTGGCCTTGAATCGGCTCTGGGAGATCAGAAAACATTTTACGAAACTGGGTGGTGGTACGAGATTTCACAATGTTTCTGGGTCTAATTCTTGAGTTTTACCTGCTCGGTACTCTGCCATGGCTTCGGCTGACAGTTTCGCCAATAAATCTGGGGAATGAGCAAATGAATCATCCCATCGCTGATCATCTTCGAGTTCTTCCAGAATTAGGGTTGCGATCGCATCTTGCTTGTCAGTAGGTAAGATTTTTAATCGGGCGATCACCTGTTCAAGTCGTTCAGTCATATTGGAATCCACTTTTCTTTCATGACACATACCTCAATTATCGCTTATCTAATCAAGATCGCAAAGCATAAAATAGCGATTCCTAGGTCGCGCTTCGCTATCGCACTTCCTAACACCACCCAAAAAGCGATCGCACTTGGTCAATCCAACCTACAAGCGATTCCTGCGGAGCGCTTCGCTATCGCACTTTATCAATCCAACCTACAAGCGATTCCTAGGTCGCGCTTCGCTATCGCACTTGCTCAATCCAACCTACGAGCGATTCCTGCGGAGCGCTTCGATATAATGGCTAAGTTGAGTGGCGGATAACATCGGGCGCATCACCACCAAGATGTCGCCCCTGTCCTCTCCAACGTGTTCTTGTATCTTGCTTTCGTGATAAGCTCACAACTTCTCTACCGCTTTCAGCTTGTTGCTTTTGCAAATCAGCAAAGATAGCTTTCAAGTCATGATTGAATGATCGAGAATACTGTTCACGAATTCTGTGGATCTCTTCCACAATCTCATCATGAAACATAATCAACCTCCTAGAAGTTCATAGGGTGTACAAAGAATCGGCAATTCGTACCCAAAATCAATGCTGATCTCCGCCAATTTTCCCTGAATTTGAGCATTGGCAATATGCTTACAATTCCATGTCAGCAGATAATCCATTCCTTGACACTCTGCGGTCTAAAGACACGCAGATTCTTTAAGACTTGCTTAAAAAGGATAGTCAATTATCCTCCTAGACGCTCAAGGCAACTAC
>NZ_LJOQ01000017.1:0-14712 GCF_001672255.1 Anabaena sp. AL09 | reverse complement strand
TATCATGTCACCGCGAATAAATTCGCCGTTGGCACTTCCTCCACGCATCTATTGCCAAGTGGCTTCCGTGCCTTTCGTTCTATTTGGTGAACAGTTGCAACTGCGATATGAACAGCATCAATATCAGCTTTTGCTGGAAGGTTGCTGCGGCCTAAAAATTGCTCTGCTAAATTCAGCACGCATTGGTTTAAGTTGAGTAATGATAGATTGCTAAGAATTTCTAGTCGTTGAGATGCAATTTTGGCATCTCCTTGGGTAGTTTCTTTCAAGACTGCTTGGGATGAGTACAGTTGAAAGTCACTGCGCCGTGTATTCCACCACTCCCTCGTTATCTCAATATTAGCCGCCACAATAATGTCTCTGCTTGGTCGAGCAGTAAGGTAGCCTAAGATACTGGTTTCAATATAGACAGTTTCACTCATAGATAGTAGATTGTAAGCTACTTCATTTTAGCTTATATTTTAGGTGCGTTACATTTCATTAACGCACCCTACAAGCGATTCCTAGGTCGCGCTTCGCTATCGCACTTTATCAATCTAACCTACTAGCGATTCCTAGGTCGCGCTTCGCTATCGCACTTTATCAATCTAACCTACTAGCGATTCCTGCGGAGCGCTTCGCTATCGCACTTTATCAATCTAACATACGAGCGATTCCTAGGTCGCGCTTCGCTATCGCACAAGAGGAGCAATTACTAGGTTATGATTCATCCTGTAAATATCCAATTCTTGATCTTAGAGTATTAAATAAGCGATCGCAATAAGGGGAAGATTGACGAACTTTAGTGACATCTAATAATTCTAATAGTTTAGAAGCGTGTTTAATTTTGTGATATTCACCCTTTGTAGTTCTACTACTAGCAATTTTCAGAGTACGTTCTAAATTATCTTTTGCAATAGTTTCTACATTAGTAGTTTTAGGAATACCACTTTCTTTAAAACCTTGTCCATAAAATTTTTTCAGAGTTGCAATATCCGCAATAAACCACGCTTCCATTGTTTGTACCATCAAATGGCAATTCTCATCATCAACTCCTGCTGGTTTATCCCAACCATCTCTTAATTTCAGATGTTCCCAAGGCGATTTTGATTTTTCATTTACAGGTGCTTCTGCATCAACCAACAAAATATTAAAAGCATCAGGATAAGATTTTAAATCATGTTTGAAATTACGGAAGGCATCAGTCCTTTTACCACACATAATGATTTTGATTGTTGATTCATTTTCTAATTCTTTAAAAAACTGACGAAACCCTTGTCTAAGTGAAGTTTTCTGACCGATGGAATCTCCACCACCTTCTATATAAATTCTAATCTCTTTTACCATCTGTTTCCACCTATTTCACCCATCCGCCACAAATCACCTAAAGTATAATTTTCTAACCAGTCTTTGAGTTTATCTGGTTTAAGTCTCCTTAAATGAGTTCCTGTATCATCTCTTTCACAAACTACTACAGATTCAGGATATTCACTCAACGCAGAAACCAAAGCATCAGAATGAGTTGTGACAATTAATTGAGTTCTCTGGGATGCTTCTATTAACATTTCTGCAATAGTTGGTAAAATATCTGGATGTAAACCTAATTCGGGTTCTTCAATACAAATTAGTGGTGGTGGAGTAGGATCTAAAAGTAAAGCCATTAAAAACAAATATCTCAATGTTCCATCAGATAAACGAGTTGCAGGAATTGGTTGAATTACATCTTCTTCCCGAATAAATATTTGTACTGTACCACCATATATTATTACATCTAATTCTTCTGCTGGCTCATAAAATTTTTTGAGGTTTTCAATAATTTTTCTATTACCTATTCGGTATTTTAAATCATTTAAAAATAAACCTAAATTACTGCCATCTTCCAATAAAGGATGTTGGGGTAAATCAGCTTTTTGAGCCTTTCTTGGTTCTGAATCTCGTCCCATTTGCCAGGAACGATATAAACTGATTTTAGAAAATTCTGTGCTTAAATAAGAAATTTCTGGATATCTATTTGGATCTTTTATTTGAGATAAAACTGATTGGTCTGAGTTAATTGAATGTAGTTCCCAAAGTTGTTCACTTCGTCTTTCTTGCCCTGATAAGGGATCTTTATCTCTTACTGTAAAAGAACGAAATCCATTATAATTGTTAAGATAATAAAATTGAAAACCTTCTTTTCTCGTTTCTGGTTCGATAAATTCATCTACTAAATCAAATCTTTGATTATATGTGGTAAAACTAAGCGTATAATCAAGTAAAATTGAATGTGATTTTTGAGGATAATCAATAGTAATTTTAATTTCTGCTATTGGAGTATCTTTATTACCTTTCCATAAAAATTCACTAATACCTCCACCTTGACGAAAAGGTGCAGGTAAATCTATAGGAATTGCTTTTAAAATACCAATAGCTTCAATTAAATTAGATTTCCCAGAAGTATTAGTACCAATTAACACATTTAGCGGTTGTAATTCAATTTCTTCACCTTCACTTCCATAAGAAAGAAAGTTTTGTAATTTGATTTTATGAATAAATCTTTTACCTTCCATTTACTTCTCCTAATATTAAATAAAACTATATTGTTGCTAATATTTTGGGTAAGGAATACACAATTATTTATGTTTTGCGATCGCGCAATCGCTGACTTGTCAGTTCGCTTGATGGTAGTTTTAATATCAGCTCTTTAAGTTCTTGTAACAACATAGATAGCTCCTATGCTTGAATCTTTGTCTAATATATGTTGTCTATTCAGTATATTATAAACGATCTCGCTTTATAAGTCTAATTTGAGCGATAGCGCAAGCGCTGACTTGTCAGTTCGCTGATTAAACTTAAAATCAATTGGCGATCGCACTTTATCAATCTAACCTACAAACGATCGCACTAACACCACCCAACAAGCGATTCCTACGGAGCGCTTCGCTATCGCACTTTATCAATTTAACCTGTGAGCGATTCCTACGGAGCGCTTCGCTATCGCACTTAGTCAAGGTGTAAATGGCAAACTGACAAAAGCCTTTTGGGAATCTAAGAAACAGTCTTTGCGGTTCGTACCAAAACAGTGTTAGCCATTACCATCTATTTGACGCGGAGATTAAAATTAAGTATTCATAGTTCCGTCACTGTCCACTTTAACCCTTGCATCTGGTTAGACTCAACGACTTTTGGATGCGGATCAATTGGTTTGATTAGACTTCTCAATTTAAGCTGTACCTTTGAAGGGTCAATAGCACGTGGAAATAACTTTGAAGTTTTTACTGGTTGCTCAAGATGCAAAACAACACGCAACTGTTGCCCTTTCAAAATTTCCCCAGCAAAATTACTTTCGGATATGTCTGATGCGTGAATCTTGGCAGGTAACATAGCCGCAAGGGTATACAAGACTTTTTGCACTACTTCATCTGCTAAATCTATGGTTTTAGTCCGAGGATGCTGTCTATAGTCCTTGGCTTCAATTAACCATATCACCTGACTCTCAATTGCGAGAAGATCAACTGCTTTAATACCAGGCGACATCTTAGAGAACTGGTTACGATAAAAAGCCCATTCATCGTACTTGCAAACTTTCCATGAATCCGGAAAGGTAAATATCAAGCTATCAACCTGGATGTTTATCACACTCAAACCCCACTACTGATAAAGCGATCAGATTGAGCAAGCTCTTCGTCCAGTGTTGTAATATCGCCAATTTCGTCAATCGTATCTCCTTGGTTGACTACAACACCGTCATCTGAAAAGTGCAAACCAAAGAATCGTGAGTTGAGTTCA
The DNA here is from genome assembly GCF_001672255.1 of Anabaena sp. AL09. Lineage (NCBI taxonomy): Bacteria > Bacillati > Cyanobacteriota > Cyanophyceae > Nostocales > Nostocaceae > Anabaena > Anabaena sp. AL09. Next base: position 10,965 of record NZ_LJOQ01000017.1, on the reverse strand, counting down.
ATATTTTGCTGATCAGTCATTAATATTTCAAGCTCACGCAACAGGAATAAACTATGAGTGGCAATAAATACTTGAATCCCTATTTTACTTAGGCTCACAATGCTTTGAGCTACTTGTTTTATCAGAAGTGGATTGAGATTTGCTTCAGGCTCATCCCAAAATAGAAAACCTTTGTCCATTAATACCCCAGTTGCAATTAAACGCGCCAGCATTGCTAATTTACGCTGGCCTTCTGCAATAAGTGGCATCTCAAAGCGACCGCGCTCATTTTTTAAATAAAAACGCCCATTCTTATCTAGCTCGATTGAGCCACCCATTGATGTTTCAAGCGGAGCTAACAATTCTTGAATTCTTTTCTCTTTAGTCCCTCGCTGTAAAGGAGCGCCTAGAAGTATACAAGTATCTCGCCAAGTTTCTTCAAATTCAAGGTAATGGCCTTCGTAAACGGAAACAAAGTTTGGAAAAATACTCAGCAATTCACGAGTTGGGATATAAGCTGGTGAAGTGTCAAGCCAACCCTTTGGAACTTGCTCTATTAGCACTTCTGTTTTACTATTCGTAGAAAAGCTAAATTCAAAATTGAACTTTTTATCTTCAAACAAGAGTTTAATGTCACATCTCTCACGTCCTTGCTTTCTTCTAGCGAGTCGCCCAAGAGATTCTGGACGAAAAACATTGATAAGCTTGTCTGCTAGACGAGTTTGCATTAAAGCTTTTGTTGGTGTACTACTTGTTGGTTTGCGGCTTTCTTCCCAACTGGTTGCAAGCGCTGAATAAGCAACTTTAAGAAGATGTGTCTTACCCGATCCGTTTTCTCCAACTATTACATTCAGATATTTAGAGAATTGGAGATTTGCACTAGGAAAAACTGTGAAGTTTTTAATATTTAGATTATTTAGCATAGATTATTTTAAATGTTTACACTAATATTTTGTACTAATCGAACAGATTATATCAACCAACAAGCGATTCCTAGGTCGCGCTTCGCTATCGCACTTTATCAATCTAACCTACGAGCGATCGCACTTTATCAATCTAACCTACGAGCGATCGCAATTCATCAGTCTAACCTACAAGCGATCGCACTTGGTCAATCCAACCTACAAGCGATCGCTGATTACGCTTCCCCAACAGGCGAACTCGCACTAATGAATAATCAAACTATCTCTAGTCATTTCTAAAAAATCATAGGTCAAAAACAATTCGATTATTTGAGTAATATTTTGTAGAAAAAGTTGTTCAATTTGTTTGTTACTAATATTACCTGTGGTTATTAGTAGTAGTTTGTAAGGCTCTTGTTTGATTAAAAAAGAATCTAAAAAATCTTTATCTTTGGTAATAACAATTCTCTGTTCCAGGATTGATAGTTTGTTGATTTCCGAATCTGGAGTTGCATTTTTTAAAGGAAGATTTTTGGTATGTATAACATCATAACCTAAGTTCTCTAATAAATTGGCAATTCGCATTGGTAATTGAGCATCAATCAAGAATTTCATGAAACTAATTGGAGGATACTTTTAACTTGAGTAAGTCGAGTAGCAAAGCTGAGAACTGCTAAAATGTCTTCGTATTCTAAATCATCATAATCTTCTAAAATATCATCAATATTCATGCCTGAACTCAAAAGTTCTAAGATCATTTCCACCGGATAGCGCAATCCACGAATACAGGGTTTACCATGACAAATATCATGGTTAATTGTTATTCTATTTAATAGAAGGTTATTCATGATATTAGATGTTATGTTGGCACTAAATTAATTGTACTTGATTTTTCGAGTTCTATGACAATAGAAAAAAGCGAACTGAAAGTCACCGTTGCACGACTCTTACAGAGCGCTTCGCTATCGCACTTTATCAATCTAACCTACAAGCGATTCCTGCGGAGCGCTTCGCTATCGCACTTCATCAATCTAACCTGTGAGCTATCGCACTTAAACCCAATAGGTGATTCCTACGGAGCGCTTCGCTATCGCACTTTTTCAAATTCTCACGCTGCTTTCGCTAGTGGCATGAATATTTCAACGGATTCAAACGGTACAGATATTTTGTCTTCTTCTGTCCGTTCAATTAATCCGAGTTCTTCCAGGCGATTTACGTCTGTGTGTACGTTTGAATAGTTTCTTTCGGCTGTTTTTGCCAGCGCGTAAATACTGCATGGCTCTATTTTGCTTAAAGTATCAAGCAAATCAAGTCTAGCAGGTGTTAGCTCACTAAAAAGTGATTTTGCAGATTCAAATGAAAGTCTAAAATTTACTGGCTTTCCAATTTCGGAGTCTTTAATTTGTTGACGAGCGGCTCGGATTGCAGAACCACCCTTGGCTACTTCAATAATTGCTTTCATAATTCACTCCAGGTTTCAATGTCTTTTTCAAAATCGTCAAGCAATTTATCAATGCTTGTGAATTTGTAATCTATTTCGTGTGAATTTATATGTTTATGATCTCCTTTTTGTGCGTTCGTTGTCATATCGAATTCTACATTTTCCATATCAATCTAACCTACGGCTAAACTAACAAGTCAAGGTTCTTGAGAAAGAGATAAGATACGCTGATATAGCCGGGGACTGATGCGAAAACCAGCCTGGTTGATCAAAGCATCCATCACAGGTTGAACTTGAGGGATAAGACTTCTTTGTTTAGCAACAAGCAGAATACCCAGAATACCAATAACAGGTATCCCAAGCCGGAGAGCTTCTTGCCGTCCCAAGCGTTCATCAATGAGCAAATCATCGGCTTGTAGCTCAAGTGCCAAGGCTATAGCATTTGCTTCTCCAGCATCCAGTCCGCGTTCCTGTTGAAGCTGGTTAGCAAGTTGGGAGTTGTTAAGGAATTGGGTTTGAATCCAGTCCAGTTGGAGAATAGCTGAAATAGTAGGATTGCTGGCGGCTACCAATTCGCTGGCAACCACGTCAGGAATGATTACCTTATGGTAAATAGATTCTAGCAACCCAAGATGATCAACAAGGGCAAGATTCGAGAGAGCAGAAGTATCACTGACGACAATCATAGCCAGCCCCGACTCCGCAGGTGTTGAACATCCTGCTCAAAGTCTTCCACATCGTAATGGACACAAATATTGCGGTCTGCGAGCAGCTTTTGAAAGTTCATTATGTCTATTCCCGCAATTTTGCTGGCGCGGCTGAGGGAAATCCGCTGCTGCTGGAATAGGGCAATGGCTATTTCCTGAAGCCATTCACTCTGGTTAAAAGTTTCAGTTTTACTGAGGCTATCAGGTAGGTTCAGGGTAATTTGCATCAAGTTGTCCTCACGCAGTCACTTCTAATTTTAACTTTATCAATCCAACCTACAAGCGATCACACTGGCATGATTTTGACTTTTTCTTGATCATTAGCTTATCTGGGATTATAGCTGACGAGAAGTTACTCCGAAAAAGTCGCTTTTGTTCAATTAAAAATAAGGTGCGTTAATGAAATGTAACACACGCTACAAGATCGGCGATCGCACTTTCGTAACTCAACAACGAAGTTGACCATGTTAGACAGCAGTTACATCTGCAAACAATTCCTGAATTATTTCAGCTACTTTCTGAATCCCACTTTGAAATATGTCTATATCATTTTCTCGCATACTATTGAGTATCTTAGGTAAAGCTTCTTTCTCGGCTATTTTTTCGCAATAGTATTCAAATGACTCGAAGTGATCAAATGCACCATCCATTTTTTTACGAAATATATAAAACACAATTGCTTTCTCAATCATGTCTCTTAGCTTTTCGTCTTCAATAAATGTGTACATTATGAGTGACAAGTAGCTAAAAGTGACTTCATACCTGATGTATGGATAAAGACGCAGCATTGAGCATATCAGCAGAATATCGGAAATTTGTGTTACATAAGAATACAAAGTAACTAGAAACACTTTAGCTTCAGTTTGGTCTGCCATAAGCTGAGTGTAGCCTGGTTGAGATGTGTTATGCATCTCAATTTTTCTGCGGAGCGAGATCCCATTTTCATAGAAACTGTTGAATACTATTCTGTCGCGAACATAAGGTTCTAGATGATTTTCGATATCTTCAAAAGTGTTGTAGTCTTCACAAAATGAATCTTGATTCTCGTATTTTTTCCCAAATATGGTCGATATAAAATTCATAAAGAATTTGTCAAGTAACTCGCGATGCTTTTGTTCATTTTCGACTGCCAGCAATTGAATTGGCAATATAAAAAATTGAAATTTATAGCTCTCTAGAAGTTTGATGCTATCAATCAGGACACGCCGAAAATAACTTATATACACACCCATATCAATCGAGCATTCGGGAATTCTGAAGAAATGCTCTATCTTTAGAAAAGGGTCATGCAAGAGATGGAAGTCACCAAGTGATTTGAAATAGAAATTTTCATTTTCGGAAACGTTTAAGTAGATAGCACCACTCAATAAAAAGCATATGTTATGTTCCGTCAAACTCTCAAGCTCTACATCAATAATGTCAAGTCGTTTTATCCAAAAATACTTGACCTCATCCATGAATAGTACAATTTGCCTTGCAGTTAATTCGTCAATATTGTGGCTACTCGTAAACTGAGTAATCAGTTCATGATATTCTGATTGGAACTGTATGATATGTTTAAGAGTTGGTTGAGGCATTCGGGTATCCTAATTCGATATCATCAATGTTTCTGGAATCGCGTAGTTTTGCTTTAGCAAGTCAAAGAATCTCATCATAATGTTGAAGCAGTCTGCTTTTACGTCAGGCAAATTCTGAACAGCAAATATGTCTGGAACGATATGGTACTGATGGCTTGCATTATTGCACTTGAGCATAGATGCTTCTCTAATTGCTCCCCACAAACCATGAGCAAAACTTGAATCATATTCGTAAAATAGGTCATAAAGATACTTTTCTCCGACTTCTTCACTTTTTTGTCTAATCCCTTGCTTGTCGAAATATTTTAAATCAACGTCTATAAACTCTTCCCATTTAATTTCATTCACTAACATTTCTGCTAATGGTGGAACGAAATGAGCTGATTCTTCCAACTCATTTTCCCTAGCCTTCAACAAAACAAGTTTATATTTGCTGATTCCATACAACTTGTACTCTTCCCAGATTTTAGGATGATCGTTTTCCCGTTTCAACAAATACTTTAGAATAATCAAAATCTCGATCATCGTTCTCACTCCGTGCCGCCCTAGAATTCCGTTCCCCAAGTTGTTCTCATGTAATTCACAGAAAACTTTCAACGCATAAGTGATTGAACCAACGATAACGTCGAATCTGTCATTCAAAAGTGATTCTTTTTTGTAGGAATTTGTAACGTACTCCAATACTTTTCGGAATTGTTCAATAAATCGACGATAATCTCTTTCACTCTCTTTATGCATTATGCTGATGATGTTACATTTTGTAATTAGTCCAATACTCTCCCAAAATTTTGATGTGAAGTCGCTATTCTCGTTATCTCCAAATGCGCCTTCCATAGCTCTTACGGTTGGTCGATACATTTTCATCTTTTCGTCATCATGACTAGTATGAGGATAATTTGAAAGTGCTTCAATTGTATCAGTTAAATCCTTTGATATTTTAAGCCTTCCACAAAATAGTTGAGACCCTATGATCAAAAAACGTATATCCGTAGCTTCATCAGACTGATGAGGGGAGTATATCTCTACTGCTTTAGTAATCTTCTTTAGTCTTTCCTCAAAATGAATTTCTATAACATTAAAGGCTTCATTAAATTCTGGATAGTCTTTAGCTCGATATAAAATGGTTAGAGGAGACAAAACAAAAGGCTCGATTTGATCTAAAATGATTTGAAAAACAGATACTTGTTCGTTATGAGACAGTCCAAATATTTGCGACAATTTAGGTTCTGATAGAGTTGTAACCTGCGTAGAAATATTCTTCAATATTGCTCCCGCTTTTTCAAATCCCTCTTCTCTTCCATACTCCATAAGAATTAAGCCTAGCCATAAATATTGTGGCATTCGTTCTTTAGCCCATGAACTTAATTCCAGTTGGTCGCCAAAAGTATTATTGAAAGGAGTAACTACTCTCCCTTGCCGACGATTCAGTATGTGATCACTGAGACTACTGACGTTCTTTTCGCTTGTCATAAGTTGGTTTCTTTATTCAAAATTCACGCTAGGACTGGCACGATTTCAATCTTATGTCCACCGTTTAGTTACTCAAGCCATGCGCTCGATGCTTTTGACACTTTGATTTTAGGCTTCACAATTATCTATCTTACGCAATTCTGCGGACTGCTTCAATGGTCAGATGATTTCAATTTAATACCCAAAACTTGAGTATATGCACCTCTAGCTTGTGTCACCCCAATTGTCCGCTGTGCTGATTCTATCATCGGACGGCGCAAACTCACAACAATAAACTGTGCCTGTTCTGCCTGTTGTTTAATCATTCTCGCTAATCGTTCCACATTTGACCCATCTAAAAACATATCCACTTCATCAAATGCGTAAAATGGAGATGGACGATAACGTTGTAGGGAGAAAATAAAACTTAATGCAGTTAAAGATTTCTCTCCCCCAGACATAGAAGCAAGACGTTGGACGGGTTTTCCTTTGGGGTGTGCGACTAGGTTTAAGCCACTGTTAAAAGGATCTTCGGGATTATCTAGTTGCAAATAACCGTCACCATCGGAAAGAATAGCAAAAATAGATTGAAAATTCTCATTTACTGCGTCGAAAGCTTCTTTAAATGCTTTTTGACGTAGGGTGGTAAAGTTTTCAATTCTTAATAATAATTCTGTCCGTTCCCCTTCCAATGTCTCTAATTTTTCGGTAAGTTCTTGAAGACGACTTTGGACTTTATCGAATTCTTCCAAAGCTAACATATTCACAGGTTCCATTGCCTGTAAACGTTTACCTAAACTCCGCAATTCTTTTTGTAAGTCTTCTAAATCAACTTTATTGGGAACTTCTGGGAGGGGACTGGGTAATTCTGCACCTAAATCTCGCAGTTGGTTTTGCAGTGCTGTTAAATCTTCCCGGCGTTTTTGTTGAGTTTCTTGCAGTTTCTCAATTTCCCATTGTAATTGTTGTTGACGCAATAAGAGCGATCGCAATTCGGTTTCTGCTGTATCTCGGTTCTTTTTCTCTTCCCCTAAATTCTCTTCTAATTTCCGCAAATTAGCCTGAATTGAGGTAATTAAATGATTCAATTCTTCAACTTGACTATTAACTGTTGCTTGTTGCTGTTTTCCTGTGGTTTCTTCTTGCTGATATTGAATAACTCTGGTTTGGGATTCTTCTATTTTTTCTTGTAAACGCTGTTGTTGATTTTCTAAGTTTTTTAATTGCTGTTGAACATCTCTTAACGCTGTTTCCCGTTGTTGTAATTCCTGTTCTTGGGTTTTAATGATAGCCTGGATTTGTTGCCATTCGCTAGGGGTTTGGGAAGATTCCAACTCAGCTAAAGTATGTCGCAATTGTTGTAATTGAGTTTCTTGTTCTGGTAATTCCCGATTTAAAATTTCTAACCGTGATTGTGCAGATGTAAATTTTTGGGTATTTTGGGAAAGTTGAGAACGAGTATTTTCTAACTGCGTTGTTAAACCTTTAATATCTTTCTTTAACTGTTCTAAATATAATTGTTGTTCTCTCCGTCCTTGACGTGCTTCCGTTAATTCTAAAGTTAATGTTTTAGTGCGAGTTGCTAAAGTAGAAATTGCTTCTCCACAACGTTCTAAAATCCGGTCAATATCCATTAAGCGAGATTTCAAATTAGCGACTTCCTGAGATTCTCCGGCTTCACCGCTATCAAAGCGTAAAGATGAACGTTGACTACTACTACCCCCAGTCATTGCCCCGCTAGTTTCCAATAATTCCCCTTGTAAAGTGACTATGCGATATAGTCCCATATTTTTCCGAGCTTGTGCCAGCGTCGCAAATACTACCGTTGCACCAAAAACATAGGCAAATACATCATGATAACGGCGATCGCACTCTACCAAATTTACCGCATAATTAACAAAACCATCAGCTAAACGCAGAGTTGCATCTTGGGTAAATCTAGGGACTTTAACCTTATTTAAAGGTAAAAAAGTTGCCCTCCCTGCCCGTTTTTGTTTCAACAGTTCAATGCCCGCAGATGCCACACTATCATCTTCAACGACAATATGCCCCAAACGTCCACCCGCAGCCATTTCCAACGCTGTTTGATATTTGGGATCTACCTTACCCAACTGCACCACTAAACCACATAAACCGGGCATTTCCGACTGTAAAATCACCTTACTTGCTTGTGTTCCTTGTATTTCCTGTTGCGCTTGAGTTTGTGCCTCTAATTTATCTAATTGACGTTGTTTATCTCGTTGTTCTTGTAAAAGTCGCTTTTGGGTATCTTGTTGAATTTGTAACTCTTGTTCTGTCGCAGCGAGATTTTCCGCTAAATTTTGAATGGGTTGGGTAGAAGCATTAAATTCCGTTTCCAACCGCACACATTCAACTTGCTTTGCAGTTAATTCCGGTTCTAAAGTTGCAATTAATTGAGATTGTTCAGAAATCAATTCTTGTAATTGAGTATTGCGTTCCTGTAATTGCGCTTGTTCAGTGCGTTGCGGTTCAAGAGTATGCAGCAAAGATTCCATTTGCCGATTTAAAGCTGTTTGTTGTTGTACCCAAGCTTCCGAAGCGGTCGCAATTTCCGCAGCAGCTTGACGAGAAGATTCTAAATTTTGTTGGGCTATATCTCTTTCTGTTTGTAGAGACGTTACATTTACCGTTTCTATATTTTGTTTTTTCTTAGCTTCCTCTAAAGCCAGTTGATATTGTTGAATTTCTTGATAAGTTTGATTTAATCGCTTTGTAGATTCTTGAATAGATGCTTCTAACTCCCGTTGTTGACGTTGGAGTTGTTTCCGTTCCGCTTCCTGAGTAGCGAGATTTGATTGAACAGACAGAAGTTCCTCTTCCCCCAAAGCTTTCACCCGGAGATTGAGTTGATCTAATTCAGTAGTTTTTTGATCAATTTGAGAATTAGTTGTATTTAACTGAGTAGTAAAATCACTGAAATTGCGATCGCCCTCTTGAACTTGTGCAACCAGCTTTTCCTGCTGTGCTTGGAGAGAACGCCAAGATAACACAGATTCCCAAGACTGCTTTTGGATAAATTCAATTTTCAATAATTGATACTTTTCCGCCTTAGCCTTATCTTGAGAAAGGCGATCGCATTGTATACTTAACTCAGTCTGAATAATCCGACAACTATCCTCCTTATCCTTCACCTCATCCAAAGTAGACCTAGCTTGGATAATCTTCCGATCATAAGTCGCCACCCCAGCCAACTCATCAATAATTTCCCGACGTTCCCGCGCATTCATCGAGATAATACTCGTCACATCACCCTGCAACACCACATTATAACCTTCAGGATAAATCCGCAGTTCCTCCAAATCCTCATGTAACTCAGTCAAAGTACAAGCCACACCATTAATATAATAATTCGACGTATACCCCCCCTGCTGAGACACCCGCAACCGCCGAGTAACACTCCACTCAGACGATTTTGGATTTTGGATTTTAGATTTTGGATTTTCCCCTACTTCCCCTACCTCCCCCACTTCCCCCACTTCCCCCACTTCCCCTACCTCCCCTACCTCCCCTACTTCCCCTACCTCCCCTACTTCCCCCACTTCCCCCACTTCCCCTACCTCCCCCACCTCCTCCCTCTGCGCCTTTGCGCCTCTGCGAGAGACATCCGAAATATCAAAAGTCACAGTTACACTAGCTTCCAGCGCCGAACGCCCCTTATGTTTTTGAGCATTATTCACCAAATCCGGTAAACGTTCCGCCCGCATACCCTTAGAACTAGCCAGTCCCAAACAAAACAACAAAGCATCCAGAATATTTGATTTTCCAGAACCATTAGGCCCAGATATGACAGTACACCCCGGTAGTAAAGGGACAGCAGTAGTCCCACCGAAGGATTTAAAATTGGTAAGTTCAACGCGCTTGACATATACCATGAGGCACTGGTTAACTGGAAACTGGGTTAAGCAAACAATTGTACCAATTATTTGTCGTTTCGTGACTATAAAAAAGGGTAATAAATAAATTTATGCAGATTAACACACCAGATTGGGTTAAACACGCAGTTTTTTATCAAATCTTCCCCGACAGATTTGCCAGAAGTCAACGTTCTCGCCAAAGCTTCATAAATAATAGCAACTTAGAGGCTTGGGACGCACCACCCACATACCAAGGCTATAAAGGTGGTGATTTGTGGGGTGTAATTGAAAAATTAGACTATATTCAAAGTTTAGGGATTACGGCAATTTACTTTACACCCATTTTTCAATCTGCTAGTAATCATCGTTATCATACCCATGATTATTACCAAGTTGATCCCATGTTGGGGGGAAATCAGGCGTTACGAGAATTACTAGATGCAGCCCATTCACGAAATATCAAAATAGTTCTTGATGGCGTATTTAATCATTCTAGCCGAGGCTTTTTCTTTTTTCATGATGTGTTAGAAAATGGTTCTAATTCTCCTTGGGTAAATTGGTTTAAAATTCAAGACTGGCCGCTTGCACCTTATGATGGTAATTTACCTGCTAATTATGATGCTTGGGCAGGGATTCGCTCTTTACCAACCTTTAATCATGATCATCCAGATGTAAGAGAATACATCATGAAAATTGCCGAATATTGGTTAGAATTTGGCATTGATGGTTGGCGTTTAGATGTACCCAATGAGATTAAAACTCCTGGTTTTTGGCAGGAATTTCGCCAACGAGTTAAAGGTATTAACTCAGAGGCTTATATTGTTGGTGAAATCTCGTCAGATGCCCGTGAATGGCTCGATGGTACACAGTTTGACGGGGTGATGAATTATTTATTTAATGAAGCTGCCATTGCCTTTGCAGTAGGCGATAAAGTAGTATTAGACTTAAGTAGGTCGGCGGAAAAGTTTCTAACTATGTAACGAAAAGTTAAGAATGGTTATTTTTGTTAAAATGAATACGTTCTGTACTGTATTG
>NZ_LJOQ01000016.1:0-18243 GCF_001672255.1 Anabaena sp. AL09 | reverse complement strand
TGAAAGATATTACTAAGGTTCATTGTAGTGACGGATATAGCTACGTTTGACTACGGAAAACTACAATTTTATGAGATTAAATGCAGAGACGAATTCACCGCATCCCTAATTGCAGATGGTGGTCAGTTAATTAACATTGACTGCGATATGGCATCAGCTAGTTTCAATCCATCTACTTCTATTTCTCAAGCTATTAGCAGTGGAGCCGATGCTATTTTACTTACTCCTCACATCGATCAATTGGAAAAGTCAATTGACATTGCTCGCAGTAATAAAAGCCGACTAGCACTTTTCAGTAGTCCCAGTATGTATACGATACAAACATTGCAATCAGGTAGAAGTGATGTTAATGGGTTAACAATGCCTGTTGTCTGGCATCCTCAAATGGAAAAGGCTAGTGTTTTTACCAAACAAGCAACCAAGCTTTGGGGTGGTCAAGTTAACTGGCGGACGGCGACTGCTTACGATGCGACTCGGGCAATTATTCAGGGACTAGAAACAGCCAGCACACGGAGCGGACTACAAGCAACACTCAGCAATCCCAACTTTTCAACAATGGGAGCAGGAGATGTGGTGAAATTCTTACCTACTAGGGATCGCTATACTCGTCCCAGATTGGTGCAAGTAAGATCAACTACAGCCAAGTATGAATTTGTCCTAATTGATCCACAATAGGTCGAAATGGTGGAAATGTGACAATGCTGCCATGAACAGTCAAAGACTATAAACTAGGTATGGTGATTCGATAACTTGTGTGTACATCATAGCCCCTTTTTGACACTCTTAGGAAGCCAAGCTACTGAGATTCTACTGACAGAATTAGATTAAGGGTTTAGCCCAATCGAATGTAGGCTGATTCTAGGATGTGCTAATACTTGATAAACACTGGCGAAAACTGTCACCACCATTATGAACGGGAATGATCACCGAAATTCGTAGCTCTGTGCGTAAATTCATAAGACCTCGCGGTAAGTGGGAAACGAGCGTGTCTAAAGACGCTGAGAGGGAAGCGACACGAGCGGTTTTAACCGCTGTGGATGTTAAAATTGAAACCAGATTTTTGATTGGAATCTGGAAACCAACTCCCATTTCTGGGGTAATGTTAGCCTTGACCTGTTATAAGAGCTTGTTAGGCTGAAAGCACTGTTCCAGTGACCTTAGAACTAAAGAAAGCTCAAACTCTTTCCCTCTGTTCCCCTGCCTAATGCCAAGAACAATTATTTATGCCCCAAAAAGGTTAGATAAAGTAGAACGATTAGCTAGAATGATCAAACAACAGGCGGAGCAGGCACAGTTTATAGTTGTGAGTTTCCGCCGCCCGATGATAGAATCAGCACGGCGCACAATTGGCATAACTCAAGCCGGAGGTGCATATACTCAAGTTTTGGGTATTAAGTTAGGTGACAGGGAACAGGGAACAGGAAACAGGAAAGAAGTTTAGCAATGACAACTGACAACTGACCAATGACAAATTTCTGTTAAAAATAGTGATATACATAAACCGGATTCGAGATTGCCTACGGCACGCTACGCGAACAGGAAGAACTATAGAATGACTTCAGAACAAATAGTTAGACGTTCAGATATATTAAACACTCAGGTAATCACCCGCGACAACGGTAAGCGGTTAGGTATCGTGAGTCAAATCTGGGTTGATATTGATCAAAGAGAGGTTGTGGCACTTAGTCTGCGGGACAGCCTCATCTCTATTTCTAGTTTGCCTCGCAATATGTATCTCAACACCATCAACCAAATCGGTGATGTTGTCTTAGTTGATAACGAGGATGTCATCGAAGATGTGGAAGTAGAGATTCTCAGCAACCTGATGAACTGGGAAGTTATCACCGAAACAGGTGAAGTCTTAGGCAAGGTCAGAGGCTTTAAATTTAATGGCGAAACGGGTAAAATATACTCTATAGTCATTGCCTCCTTGGGATTACCGCAAATTCCTGACCAGTTTTTGAGTACCTATGAACTGTCCATAGATGAAGTTGTCAGCACTGGTCCGAGTCGCTTAATTGTGTTTGAAGGTGCTGAAGAAAGAGTAAACCAATTAACCGTAGGTGTTTTAGAACGGCTGGGAATTGGTAAAGCCCCTTGGGAACGAGATGCAGAAGAGGAATTTGGCTATACGCCCCCCCGCACAGTTGCCCCCAGCAATCAATTACCTAGCGGTGTACCCCTCCAAGCACCCCGGCCAAAAGTTCGCATTCCTGAACCCATAGCCCAGGAAGAGGAATGGACGGAAGACTACGTAGAGGAAGAAAGACCCCAGCGTCAAGTCATGAAAGCCCGTTCCTACGAGTCAATTCAGTATGATGAAGATGAAGAAGATAACTGGAGTGATGCAACGGTAAGGGATAGTTATCAGGAAGCGCCCAGAACCGCAGCCAAACCTGCTAAAAAGACCTACGCAGATCAGTATGATGACTATGATGATGATCTCGAAACTGATGCTTGGGATGATGCACCTAAGCCTGTGAATATTCCCAAAAAGGTCAAGGAACGACAGGTGGAATACGAAGAAGAAGGCGGATATTAAGTTTTGTAAACCCTCTCTACTACAAGTAGGAGGGGGTTATTTTTTATTCATAAGGAAGTTGTATATATCAGAAATTTGTCCTTTGTCATCATGAAATAATCGACATAAATATTTAATTTCATCTTCAATAAAAGCTATATTTCCTGTTGCTAGAATTTTATTGTATGTAATTTGGATAGTTTTGAGAGGATATGCAAGAATGGCATGATCTGGATCAAATAAATATAAATTTAGAGAGTCATTTAAATATTCATGGATTACTCTTCTCAATCCAGAGTTGATAATTTTTTTAAAGTGTTCAGGTACGTGAGGTTCAGAAAATTTAGCAATTTTATAATTTGCTTGTTCTCGTTTTTCCATTAACCATTCCAACGGATCTTGGAATTCAATCGGCTGAGAAATTAAAATAGGTTCTATATTATTTTTTTTAAATGTATCAATTACCAGTTTATGTGTTCCTGGTATTTTAGCTTTCTTAGGAATTGCTGATGCTTGTACATTCACAATAAATGGTGTATTTTTACTAGGGGAACTTCGTACATAAAATATACAAATACCATTTAGAGCTAAAAGAGACCTAAGTGCATAAAAAGTAGCATAATATAACTTAACAGTAGCCCATGTTAAAAAATTTCTATTGATACTAGAAGTCGCATCACCTACAGAAACTATAGATGAGTATAGATAACTAATAGCATCATTCTTTAAACATCTAGATAAGCCAGATGCTTGTGATTGATTGAGGGAATGTTGTTCAACTGTTGCAATTGAAAGATTACCAGAAAATATTGTTTGAGTGATGTATTGTTGTGCTTGATGAGTCACTTAAATTAAATTTCTATTCTTTTAGTAGGCTCAGTGATAGGATTAAAAATATTAACCAGTTTTTCATAAACATACTTCTGAGCAGATGTACCAGCCATACCACTCACTTCTGATTGAAATATCAGATTATCTGAAGTAAAGTTTAAAACATCTTGAATGGTTTCTATCTTGAAAGATGATTTGCTACTACAGTAGGGTATCACTTTTAGATGTAAAAATTCCATTGCACCAGCAAATCCTGAAGCGTAAAGAAATACATTTTCTTTGCGATCCCAATTTTTCTCATATTTTTCTCTAATTGCTATCATAAAATTCATGATGATCCGCTTTTGTATTTCCAGTTCAAATATACTAATCTGTTCAAAACGCCCTTTTTCTTCTACTAAAGGCTTGATAGACGTAATAGCGGTGGATAATGCGATTCCTCCTTTACGTTTTGCTGCTCCGGGAAATTTAATTTGATCATGAAAAGGAGAATCTTCAGTTTCATTGAGATAAATTGCAATATCTCTAGCCCTTACAGCAGCAGGATCTATAACTGATTCACTAGCAATACCATATAAATCAAAGACTAAACTAGGCGGTACAGTTTTTTGTTCAGTGTTAATTGCTAGAAAGATATCTGCACATTCTTTAGTAGTCAAATTCTCATATATAGCTACAGGAATTTCTAATTTAGCTATATCTTTAAGCTCATTAATCGCACTTTTAAGACCTGCAACCCTATGCTGTCCATCTATAATTTGTGCCGAACGTGATACATTCGCAAAAGAAATTTTTTTATCTTGCTTTTGCAATGAATTTTGAACACTTACCCAGTTAAGAATTATCGCTCCTGGATAATCGCCTCCTTCTAAAGTAAAATCTTTAATACTTTCAATTCTTTTAGGATTAAGTAAGCGTTGTACCGCACCAGGTCCATCATCCTTTCCACGTACAGATGCGTAACTAATATTAACCAGTATACCTGCTGGCAATTTAGTTAATATCAATTTTCTATTGATTTGGGTAACTTCTAAGTATGAAAAACTTTTTAATTCCATGTTTGACTCTGATTGATTTATTGACAATCTATTCGGTTCTACCGTTCCCCTTATGATCAAACATCCTTTTAATATATCTTTTTGAAAATATTAAAACCTCAAATCCAATTGGTGTAGGGGTTTCAGGGATATTTTACCGAAAATATCATAAAGGGAGCGGTAGAGCCATCTATTCCATTTTACACTGAATTGGAAGCATCTTCAGAATTAAAGATAAACCAATTACCCATTCCCCATTCCTTTGGGGACAACTAGCACTTTATCAACCCGATTTCCGTCCATATCCATAACTTCAAACCGCATATTATCCCATTCAAAATTATCTGCGGCTGCGGGAATCCGTCCTAAATGGGTGATCACAAAACCGCCTAATGTTTGATAATTTCCTCTTTCTTCATGTTCCAATTCTTCCAGATCAAATAGTTCTAAAAATTCTTCTATTCCTAACATTCCATCTACTAACCAAGAACCATCTTCTCGTTGTACAGCTTGGGGTTCTTCTTGTCCTGGTTCTGCGGGAACATCACCGACGATTTCACTCATAATGTCATTAAGAGTGACTAAGCCTTGAATTACGCCATATTCATCTACAACTAAAGCCATGTGTGTGACGGTTTGTTTGAATAATTCTAGAACTTTTAAACCGCGGGTGCTTTCCGGGACAAATACGGGTTGACGTAATCCTAGTGTTAAGTCAAAGGGTTCATTCCGTAAACTTCTCGCTAATAAGTCGGTGACAGGAATAATTCCCAGGACGTTATCTAATCCTTCTTGACAAATTGGATAGCGAGAATAGCCGTTTTCCACCATTTTGTGGCGATTTTCTTCAGGAGAGTCGTCTAAGTCTAACCAAACTATATCAGGACGGGGTGTCATAAAAGAGGTGACGGCGCGATCGCCTAACCGGAAAACTCTCTCTACCATGTCCTGTTCGGCTTCTTCAAATGTCCCCGCTTCTGTCCCTTGTTCTATGAGTATTTTAATTTCTTCCTCTGTAACTTGCGGTTCAGCAGAGGGGGTAATTCCCAAAATTCGCAATACTAAATCCGTAGAAGCAATCAAAATTTTAACTATAGGTGAAGCTATTTTTGCTAAAGTAGCCATGGGGATAGCTACTAAAGCCGCGATTTTTTCAGGGTTATTTAAAGCCAGACGTTTGGGGACGAGTTCACCGACAATCAGGGAAAAATAGGTAATTAGTAATACCACTACCCCAGAGGCGATCGCATTGCTATAATTCGCTAAAACTGGGACTAATTTGACATACTCTTCTAGTCTTTTGGCAATGGTAGCACCACTGAAGACACCATTAAGGATATTAATGAGTGTAATCCCTACTTGGACAATAGATAAAAAATGGTTGGGAGATTCTGCGAGTTTTAATGCAGCCCTTGCGTTGATATCTCCTTGATTGGCTAACTGCTGTAGTCTAACTTTCCGGGCTGAGACTACGGCCATTTCCGACATGGAAAATACACCATTAGCGAAAATTAGCACCAAAATCGTTAAAATTTCAAACGTGAAGGAAGACATTTTTAAAATTGCTGGTATAAAGAGTAAAAGTATACACAGGATGAGAAATCCAGTTTATTTAGACATTTTATTAGTATCCATTATTTTAGGTAATTCTTTGAATAATTTGACTATACACAAAGTAGTAGCTATATTTCTTCTATCTATTAGTAGTTAAGCTGGATTCTTTGCGATTCATCTTCTAGAGTGCCATGAAAACTTTTAAAATAGCTAATATAAACTGCTTTTAGATTTTGACATCAGCAGCGACTTCCTTTTTTAGCGTAAGATATTTGAAATATATGGCCTTTTCTTCTATTGTGCGTGCTTTGGCGCGATCGCCTCTTACCGCCGAACTAATTACCAAACTCAACAAACAACGGGAATTGCGGTTAAATGGGATTTCTCGGCTACCTAAGGGACTGGTAGCTTCAGCATTAGCAAACTATGAAGATCAGGATTTGTGCGTCGTCTGTGCCACTCTAGAGGAAGCTGGCCGGGTTTTCGCCCAAATGGAAGCAATGGGCTGGAAAACTGTGCATTTTTACCCAACGTCTGAAGCTTCTCCCTATGAACCTTTTGACCCTGAAAATGAGTTAAGTTGGGGTCAAATGCAGGTTTTAGCGGATTTGGTAAATGGTCAGTTGCAAAAGCAAAAAACTGCCATAATTGCCACTGTGGGGGCATTACAGCCACATTTGCCACCTCCGGAAGCGTTTAAATCATTTTGTTTAACCTTAGAAAAAGGGATGGAATTTGATTTAGATGGGTTTGGGGAAAAAATCACTCTTTTGGGATATGAAAGAGTTCCTCTCGTGGAAACTGAGGGACAATGGAGTAGACGGGGGGATATTGTGGATGTGTTTCCGGTGTCCTCAGAGTTGCCTGTGCGCTTGGAATGGTTTGGCGACGAAATTGAACAAATTCGAGAATTTGACCCCGCTACCCAACGTTCTGCTTTGGATAAGGTGGAAAAAATTACTCTCACCCCTACAAGTTTTGCACCTATTATTTCAGATGCACTGAAAGATTTACCAAATGTAGAGACGTTCCAGGGAATTTCTTCAGAGTTAGGAACATTAGAAGGAAGTCGGCGGTTTTTGGGGTTGGCTTTTACAAAACCCGCTTCATTATTAGATTATTTATCTGAAAATACTCTTGTCGCCATTGATGAACTAGAACAATGTTATGCTCATAGCGATCGCTGGGTGGAAAATGCTAATAGTCAGTGGTCAGTAGGGGCGAAACATTTAGAAGACCATTTTTTGCAACCACCGATAATTTATCTTCCAAATTCTTCGCCCGTACAGTTGTCAGTTGCATTACCGAAAATTCATCGAAACTTTGATGAGTGTATAGCGGAAATTGGCAATTTTAGAAAGTTATATTTATCGGAATTATCAGAAGAAAATAGTGGACTGAATTTAGCTAGTAGACCTTTACCTGTTACACCTCATCAATTTGCAAAATTAGGGGAAACAATTAGAAAAGAACGCGAACGCAATTTTGCAGTTTGGATACTTTCGGCTCAACCTTCCCGTTCTGTTTCTCTTCTGCAAGAACATGATTGTCCCGCGCAGTTTATTCCCAATCCCCGTGATTATCAAGCTATTGATAAACTGCAAATTAATCATATTCCAATTGCTCTTAAATATTCCGGTTTAGCAGAATTAGAAGGTTGTATTTTACCTTCTTATCGGTTGGTTATTGTCACCGATAGAGAATTTTATGGACAACATTCCTTAGCTAATTTTGGCTATGTCCGCAAACGTCGTCAAGCGACATCTAAACAAGTTGATCCTAACAAATTACGTCAGGGAGATTATGTAGTTCATCGTAGTCATGGAATTGGTAAATTTGTCAAATTAGAAAGTCTGACAATTAATGATGAAACCCGTGATTATTTAGTTGTTCAATATGCAGATGGTTTGTTAAGAGTTGCGGCTGACCAAGTTGGTTCTTTATCTCGTTTCCGCACTGGTGGAGATCAAGCCCCAGAATTACATAAAATGAGCGGAAAAGCTTGGGAAAATACGAAGAGTAAAGTTCGCAAAGCCATTAAGAAATTAGCGGTAGATTTATTAAAATTGTATGCAGCCCGTTCTCAACAACAAGGTTTTTCCTATCCTCATGATATGCCTTGGCAAGAAGAAATGGAAGATTCTTTCCCTTACCAACCTACCACAGATCAACTCAAAGCGGTACAAGATGTGAAACGGGATATGGAAAGCGAAAGACCGATGGATAGGTTAGTATGTGGAGATGTGGGTTTTGGGAAAACAGAAGTAGCAATTCGGGCGATTTTTAAAGCTGTTACCGCAGGAAAGCAAGTTGCACTTTTAGCCCCAACAACAATTTTAACTCAACAACATTATCACACAATTAAAGAACGTTTTGCCCCTTATCCTATAAATGTAGGTTTACTGAATCGGTTTCGCAGTGCGGAAGAAAAACGGAATATTCAAAAACGACTGGCTACGGGAGAATTAGATATAGTTGTGGGGACGCATCAATTATTAGGTAAAAGTGTCCAATTTAAAGATTTAGGACTTTTAGTAATTGACGAAGAACAAAGATTTGGAGTTAATCAAAAGGAAAAAATCAAAAGCTTAAAAACTCAAGTTGATGTTTTAACTCTTTCTGCAACTCCCATTCCCAGAACCTTATATATGTCATTGTCGGGAATTCGGGAAATGAGTTTAATTACCACACCACCTCCCACCAGAAGACCAATTCAAACCCATCTTTCACCGCTCAACTCCGATGTTATTAGAAGTGCAATTCGACAAGAATTAGATCGAGGTGGACAAGTATTTTATGTAGTTCCGCGAGTAGACGGAATTGAAGAAACCACGACAAAATTGCGGGAAATGGTTCCTGGAGGCAGATTTGCGATCGCTCATGGTCAAATGGACGAAAGCGAGTTAGAATCAACTATGCTGACCTTTGGCAATAATGACGCTGATATTCTTGTTTGTACCACAATTATTGAATCTGGTTTAGATATTCCGCGAGTTAACACAATTTTAATTGAAGATGCTCACCGTTTTGGGTTATCTCAATTATATCAATTACGGGGTCGGGTAGGACGGGCAGGAATACAAGCTCACGCATGGTTATTTTACCCCAAACAAAGAGAATTATCCGATGCCGCCAGACAAAGATTAAGAGCAATTCAAGAATTTACTCAACTCGGTTCTGGATATCAATTAGCAATGCGAGATATGGAAATTCGCGGTGTGGGAAATTTGCTAGGTGCAGAACAATCTGGTCAAATGGATGTGATTGGCTTTGATTTGTACATGGAAATGTTAGAAGAAGCAATTCGAGAAATTAGAGGTCAAGAAATACCCAAAGTTGAAGATACCCAAGTTGACCTTAATCTCACCGCATTTATTCCGGCAACTTACATTACTGACCTTGATCAAAAAATGAGTGCTTATCGGGCTGTAGCTACAGTAAAATCAAAATATGAACTCAAACAAATTGCTGCTGAATGGACTGATAGATATGGGACTATTCCAGTTCCAGCTAGTCAGTTATTACGAGTTATGGAATTAAAACAATTAGCTAAAAATCTCGGATTTAGTCGCATTAAACCAGAGAATAAACAGCACATTGTTTTAGAAACACCAATGGAAGAACCAGCTTGGAATCTCTTAGCAGAAAACCTCACTCCCACCATGAAAGCAAGGTTTGTTTATTCTCCTGGGAAGGTAACAGCCAGAGGTTTAGGAGTGTTTAAAGCAGATCAACAATTGCAGACTTTAATAGATACTTTTGTAAAAATGCAAGGGGCAATTTCGGAAAGTGCTTGAGTGTAGGGTGGGCAATGCCCACCATTTTTTATCTATTTCCGAAAATATAGTGTAAAGTATTAAGATAACGAGTAAGGTAAAAATAATTCTATTTTTGGGAGGTTACCATGTTCAAACAAGTTACTTTAGAGAATTTTAGAACTCACAAATCAACAACTATAGAATTATATCCAGTAACTTTGTTAATTGGTAATAACAATTCTGGAAAAACAAATCTTTTAGCAGGAATACAACATTTTTGTAATCTTGTCAGACGAGAAAATTCTGACAATAAAAAAAGTCAAACTATAAATGCTACTAGAGATTTATATCCACATAAATACAGGCTTGCTAAAGATGAAGAACCGATGTCATTTTCCATTTTATGGAATAACATAATTGGAGGAATTAATTATAAAATAGAAACATATGAAATAGATCCATTTTCGGATGCTTTTGGCTGTAAGGAAACAATAATTATCACATTAGCCAACAATGAAACACCAAAGGAAGTTAATAGTGTTTATGATCAGTCTGGATTTATTCTAGAATTAAGGAAAAAAATACAATTAGACCAAGATTTAAACAGAATAGAAAAAAGACTATGCGAATTATTTTTCTTGGATTTTGATAATATATTTAGTTATCATTTTCAACCTACATTTCTCAAACAAAAGGATCATCAGGATATAGATCAAAAACAAGACTTTGAAATAAGTGCAATCCCAGTATATTTGAGAGATAGTGTAATACCAATATATTTAAGAGAAACGGGAAGTAACTTTCAGTCACTTCTCCATCATGTAAAAGAAAATGAGCAACGTATATTTTCATCATTTATTGCTAAAATGAGAACTGTTGATACAAGTTTTATTGGAGTTCGTTATGATCCAAATCGTTCCAGTTTAATCTGGGAATTCGATTTAGGACGTAAGGGTTCTGTAGAAGAATTTATGCCAGATGTTGTATCAGATGGCTTTATGAAAATTGCTGTAATTAGTTTGCTGACATCATTAAAGAAACCACCTGCTCTAATCATGTTAGAAGAGATAGAAAATGGTATTAATCCAGGTAATATACAACAACTAATGAATTGGATTTGGCAAGCAACATCACCTAGTCAAGATGGTTTTGCAAAAACACAATTTATTTTAACTTCTCACAGCCCCTCTGTTTTAAGAGAATTTAATCAACATCCTGATCATGTTTATACAGTTCGTTTAGATAAACGTAGTCGTCAAAGTGATGTGAGAAACTTAAATACTGCACTTGATACCCTTGTGGGAATTGGAGCAATTAAAGATGATGAAGTAGAATATGAAACTGAAGAAAATACAGGTAAACAGTTAATAAAAATACCAAAATATCAGTTAGCAGAACTTTGGTACACAGGGACAATTGGGTAAAATATCATGAATACTATTAATGTGGGAATTGTTGGAGACGGGTTAACTGACTATAAAGTGTTTGGAAAAATTGTTGAATGTATTTTATTAGAAGAAATATCAGAAAATGTCAAATTTGATATTATTCCACTGATTAGAAAAAACATTTTTGATCATGTTCAAAAATACAAAAATGCCTGTCGCAAAAATCCTGAAGGGTATTACTTACCCAATAAAATAGCAGTAGAACTAAGAGATAGTATATGTGGTACAATTATCCAAGCTTTTGAGGAATTTAAAGATAATGTAGATATTTCCTATAGTGATATTCTTTTAATAACTACTGATACGGAACATATTCTTAAAGATAAAAATCAATATTTTGATACTTGGGCAATTAGTTTATCGCATATTTTGAGAGAAGCAATTGAAAAATTTTATGCTTTTCAAGCTAGAAATGAATATCCTAGAAAATATTTACCCATAATCATGCCTTTAACAACATTTCCCTCAATAGAAGTTCTTGTTGCTGCTGCGAGAGGAGAATTAAATAAAAATTATGGTAAAAATCCCCGCGAGTGGAAAGTTTTATTGTACAAAACCGAATATCCTCAAGATGAAGAAATCGAAAAACAGGCTCTAAATTATATCACACCTGAAAGTATAGACTATATTTTCAATGATTTACCTGAAGCAAGATTTTTTATTCAAACATTATCTTTGGGATTAAAACGTTGTTTTTTAAATAGTAAATCTAATTGTGAAAAATACATCTGATTGAGAGTTCTATTTTAGTAATTTAGTAATTTATGAAATTCTTCAGTCATCTTAAAAGGGCTATTTCTGATATACATTTACAGGGTTGCAGATTATGACATCACCTTTTGAACCATCCCAGAAAATTCCCATTAAACTACCATCTAATCATCCTGACTTATTATTAGGATTAGATGACTTATTAAATCTCGGTTTAATATCTGATGATCAAGTTAAACAAATAGCCCGTCAATATCTCATTTGTACCGTAGTATTTACCCCTGAGACTGAATCTGAACCAGAAGTAATTTATAGACCTCCTACAGCAGCAAAAAGACCGTTAATTGCAACTTTACCACCCATCACAAAACCACCTACGAAACCCAGTTTTGTTAATTCGATGCTGCAATCTTTTGGTGAAGAATTAAGTGTGCGGTGGTTGCTGTTTTTGGGTGTATTTTTAGTAGTGCTTTCTTCCGGAGTTCTGGCTGCAAGTCAGTGGGAAAGATTCCCCGCAGTTGGACAGTATGGGGTTTTATTTGCGTATACTTTGAGTTTTTGTGGATTTACATTTTGGGCGGGTAAACAAAGCAATTTAAGGTTAACTGCACAGACATTATTAATCGTCACATTGTTATTAGTTCCTATCAACTTTTGGGCAATGGATAGTTTTAGTTTGTGGCAAAATCCATTAAACTTAGTTGTGATGGGAATTGCGTCGCTAACCCTGACATTTATTACTAATCAACTTTGTCAAAACCGCAATATTATTACTAATTTTCCCAGTGGTAAATTACCTTTAATCAATATTATCGGGTTGAGTTATTTACATTGGGGTTGGAAGTTATCAAATTTTCCCCTAATTGCTGTTTATTTAGCAATGATAGGAACAACTACTATTACTGTTTACAATCAATTAACCCAACCCCAAGAAAATACAAATACAGAAACTCCACAATGGGGAATTAGTTTATATTTTACTTTCCTGATTTACGCTCTATTAACTTTACTGACAAGGGCTATTTTTATAGCTGGAGTTAATATTACTCAATTAGGTTTAGCAATTGGGATTTGCGGTGGTTTAGTAATTTGGTTATCAGAAAAAAATTCTTCTACAAATCCTTCTATCCTTTGGGAAGAATTAGGAAGAAGTTTACTTTTATTAGGTTGGTTAGTTTCAGTCATAACAGAACCAGTCCAAGCTATAATAGTCAGCATTTTAAGTTTGTGGGTTTTTAGTCGTCGGTTACAAAGATATAATTTACAACTTGATTTTCTAGCTATTTTCTTAATTGGTTTACAGACAATTTGGCTAGGTTGGCGGTTAGTACCTAATGAATTACAAAGATTAGTAATTAGCAGTGTTACTCATTTAACAAATTCTCAAAATGAACCTTGGGCATTATTGAGTATTGCTTTATTTCCCTACATCATATTAATGTTATGGCTAACAGATAAATTACATGATCAAGAAAATCAAGAATTGGCAGATTTTGGAGAATATGTAACTTTATTTTTAGGGATTTGTTTAACAATAATTAGCTTAGTAAATCCGACATTAAGAACGGCTAATTTTTTATTATCTACTATTACTCTAGCCACATTTATTCAACGTCGTGCAGCTTTTTCTCCTCCATTGATATACCTAACTCATGGTATGGGAGTATTGACGCTAATTTCTAGCATTAATTGGTTTTTACCAAGTTTAAATCAAGAAATTTGGGCTGGTATCTTATTAGCTATCATGATAGCTGAATGGGGATTTAGTCTTGGTGATGGTATCTGGCGACGGAGTGCATGGTATATTGGTTTAGTATTGGCTGCACTCAGTTTTTCTTTATTTTGGGAAAATTCTATAAGTAATTGGCAAAATCAAAACTCTTTAGGCGTAATTTGGTTAATTACACCTTTAGCATTAACAGGTTTAGCTATTCGTAACACTGAACCAAATCGCACCACTAACAGGTTTTTAAGTGTCTTCGCTGTAGGGATTTCTCAATTATTAACTTTACCATTACCAGGAATAAGATTAATCGGTTTGGGTGTGGGTATAGCGGTAATGTTAGTCCATACTCACTATTTAAGAAACCAAATATATGCAGGAATAATTATTGGTTTTGGATTAAGTTTCTTGACTGCATTATTAGGTGAAGGTGTATTTGGTTTAATCCAATTAAAAATATCAGGTTGGTTTGTCGTTACTGCATTAATAATACTGAGTTTATGGCTATGGCGTGGTGTACTTTTACGCAAAGGTACAGAATTGGCAATAATTTATGCAGCCGCAAGTGATAAATGGGCGATCGCATTATGTACAATAGAACTATCAGCCCTCACTCTCCATTCCAGCCTAATTTATCAAGGAACTATCAAAACCGAATATTTCTATATTATCACCACAGCCATAATTTTAGGGGCAATTGTCTATCGCAGTTGGGGACAATCTAAAGAAGCAGCATTTTATGGAATTGGTTGGTGTTTAGAATTATTAACAGCCGAAATCTTAGGATTTGGCGAACATTCAATCATTAGAATCGCCATAGCAAACATCATTCTCGGTTTAACAACTCAGCTATTTGGTGAATGGTGGCGACGCAAACATCAATTACAAACATTACCTAATAGTTTTCATATTCTCCCCCTTATTTATGGTGCATTTAGCGTCATTTTGCGATTAAATACCTTTGCCAATTTTACAGGTTTTTGTTCCCTGGGTGTAGCCTTAATTATCATTGGAGTAGGAAGACGACGGGAAGCATTTAAACCCCTCCTTTATTTTGGTATTATCGGCCTATCAATTTCCGCCTACGAACTCCTATTTTATCAAATGTCCCTATCTAAAGGAGAGGCTTTAGGTGATGGTTTAATTGCCATGTCAGCCCTTGGTACTAGCATCATGTATGCTTACCGTATCCTCACACCCTGGCTGATTAGTTATCTGGGTTTAAATTCTCAAGAATTAAAAAATATTGCCCATCTTCATTGGGTTTGGAGTAGTATTTTATTCCTTTTTGCTATGACTTTACCTATCCAAATTAACTCGTCTATCGTATTAGGAACAGGATTATTTTTAGTTCGCTATGCGATTTGGCAAGGAAAAGAAAATTCCCAAGAAACAAATCAAGAAGTCTGGGTTTATTTAGGTTTAATAGAAGTAGGAATGATTGGTATTTATTTACAAAATTTACCAATAGGAAGATTAATATTTGAGCAATTACTACCTTGGAATGGAGCGATATCCTGCCTATTTGCCTACTTCCTATATATTCTACCTTGGCAAAGATTAGGTTGGTCAAAAACGCCTTGGCAACGCACAGCATACATTCTCCCATTAATTATTGTAGGAACAACGGGACTAACAACCTATCCTATTACTTTAATTATCGTTGCTGCTTACTACGTCTTTTTAGCTAAAGTTGCCACACAAATCCGGTTTACATATATCAGTTTAATATTAATTGATTGGGCATTATTTACTTGGTTTAATGATTTAAACTTCAGAGATTCTCTTTGGTACGTTACACCAATTGGTTTATCTTTACTATATATTGCCCAAATAGATGAACAACTAAAATTATCAACAACCAAACCTCTCCGTCACAGTTTGCGAATGTTAGGAAGTGGTTTAATTTGCGGTTGGACAATTTTGTTTTATCAAAATCTGCCTTTTATCCCTGGTGTTTTTAGTCTGATTACTATTTTCGCTGGCTTAGGTTTAAAAGTCCGCGCTTTTCTTTATGTTGGTACAGGTACTTTTTTAATTACTAGCATTTACCAATTAGTAATTTTCAGTCTGAGTTATTCTTTCTTAAAATGGATTGTTGGTTTATTAGTTGGTATTTTGTTAATTTACATTGCTGCTAACTTTGAAACCCGACGCACTCAAATCACTGCCCTACTTCGCAATATTAGTGATGAATTTGCCAATTGGGATTGATTAGACATCTGGTGAAAAAAGTAGAGACGTTCCATGAAACATCTCTACAACAATTTTAGAAAACGCACATTTAATCAATTGGATCAATACCAAGTGCGCGTAATTGTTCTGCCAATCTTTCAGCCCGTTGACTTTCTTGTTCAGCCCGTTGGCGTTCCTGTTCAGCCCGTTGGCGTTCCTGTTCAGCCCGTTGGCGTTCCTGTTCAGTCCGTTGCTGTTCTTGTTCTACCTTTTCGACTGCCCAGGGTAACAGATTACCTGCTTGATCCCACCATCTTAGCCAGTAACCTATGCGCCCCTCTTTTTCTCCTTCCCACAATCCCAAAAATAATCCCATATCTGTAATCCAGTAGCGATTATTCTCGTCTGTTGGCTGTAATTTATACTGTCCTGACTCAATTTGATGAACTTCCAATTCAACCGTCAGGGGATCAAAAATTACATAGGTAGGAACTTGGAGAATTTGTTCATAAAAAAACCATTTTCCGGGGGGGAAGGCGCGTCTAGCTGAGTATTCTTTCCCGTCTGTATCTGAGCAAAATTCCATGACAACGCGGGGAATTTCTCCTTCCAGATGAGGTGTATAACTGCGTCTATCTGTTGTCCCAGACAAGGGTAAAACTGTCTGCACAAAAAACCAATCTGGGGCTTTAACAACAAGTTTGTCATTCATTGTGGCACATATGCCCAAATTGGCAGCTATCAGCATGGTGGATTGAATATATCCACTTAGTTCCAGACTTTCTCGTAATGCCCCAGCAATTAATGGTTGTGCAGTGTTTTCCACAGGTTCTTCTTCTAGGATAAAATCTTCGGGTAATGCTTCCCAAGAGATTGCTATTGTTGATAGTTGTGGAGCAGTTGAGATTGGAGTAGCCACCATAACTCTAACTCCCTGTTGTGAGGATTTTTCTAATTTATTATCGTCCCATTATAACTGAATCTTTAGATTCTTAATTTAACTGTTTGTGGAGTTGCTGAATTGGAGGATAAACTTGAAAAATCAGCAATTTCAAACTTTGTGTCTACCCTGCGGGATCTCTAAGAGAGATAGGACAAAACATAATTCATTTCCCTATTATCCAATGCCAAAAATTAGTATTAATCAGGTTGAGTAGAGGTCGAAAAACTTTCCTGAAAACTTAACTCCTCATATACAGCCAATGTTTCTTGGTGTACACGGGCAACATTTAACCATTCTAGATTTTCCTGCGATCGCTGTTTCCATTCCTGAAGTATATTTGCATCACTTAATAATTTTATTAATGCCTTAGCCAACTGATGACTATCCTGCGCCGGCACTAATATCCCCGCTTTACCATTATCCAAGGCCTCTGGGATACCGTCCACCTTCGTAGCCACAATCGCCAACCCTGCTTCCCTCGCTTCTGAAAGCACCAAACCAAAGGGTTCAAGGTGGGAAGCCAAGACAAAAATATCACAGGCTAGTAAATAACGTTGGGGTTCAGGCTGAAACCCTTCAAAGTGAATCCGATGACTAACAGCCGTTGCTTGGGCTTGAGACTCAAATATTTGTTTATCTGGTCCATTTCCGACCAAATATAAATGTACTGCGGGAAAATCCTGGGCAATTTCTTCAAAAGCCGCGATTAACTCAGTAATGCCTTTTCGTTTATACATTCCTGCTACGGTAGCTATCGCCGGACTTTGTAAACTTAAAGGTTGATAATCTGATATTTTCCGAGTTCGAGGACTACCCAATGTCCCATTACAAACTACCCGTAATTTCTGTTCAGGAATTCCCCGTCGCACCATCGAATTTTTGACAGCCTTACTAACAGCAATTACTCGGTCAGCTAAACCCATCAACACACTACTCCGTTGAAATTCATTATGGACAGTAGCCACTAAAATATATCTATTTTCCCATCTCAAAGCCCGCGCTAACACCACACCAGTCATCATGTGAGCATGAACTATATCTGGTTGAAATTCTTGCACAATTTTCCGATAAGCGATCGCTGCCTTAATCATTGTTATTGGCTGACGACTTTGGTTAATTTCGTAATGTTTAACACCAAATTGATTTAATAATTTTTCGTATCCCCCTCCCGCTGAAATTACCGCCACATCATCGCCAGATTGGGATTGTAAACAAGCCAGATCCACAGCTACATTGACAATACCATTACCGATTTCCTGGACATGATTTAATATATGTATGATTCGCATAAAGTTAAAAATGTGTATCAAAACTTAAATACATTTCAGCAAAGAAAGATTAATCATCTAATTCAAAGGGAACAGGGAACGGGCAACTTTCTAACAGGAAAAACTCATGTTTAAAAACATGAGATTGAAATAATGACACGGTCACTGAGCGGTGTCGAAGTGCTGTTTTTTTCGTGCTACGCATCTGGTAAAAACATCCTTTTTTTGACTGAGCTTTAAACTGGTGCAAATGAGTGTTTCTTATTTGCTCCCT
>NZ_LJOQ01000015.1:43045-62336 GCF_001672255.1 Anabaena sp. AL09 | reverse complement strand
TGCAACTAGCCTTCATCCCGCAGCTGTTGCACAGGTGTGTCCTCCTGAGTCGGACACGCCTTCAAGGGTTTTCGGCATTCTCCTTATAATTATAGCCTCTTCTCCCTGTTCCCTGTTCCCCGTTCCCTGTTCCCTGTTCCCTGTTCCCTGTTCCCTGTTCCCCGTTCCCTGTTCCCTGTTCCCTGTTCCCTGTTCCCTGTTCCCTGTTCCCTGTTCCCTACTTTAAAAATGAACGCAACAGGAAAAAACTAGCAATAGATTTAGCATCTACAGGTTCTCCTGCCAAAATGGCTTTTTCCAATTCTTCAGGAGTTAGTAATACTGTTTCTATGTCTTCATCTTCATCTTGTTCTGGTGGTGTTTCCAGCTTTTCTAAATCTCTAGCAATAAAAGCATAGATAATTTCATCGGAATAACCAGGAGCAAGAAAAAACTCTCCTAACTTATCCCACTGACGAGCATGATAACCAGTTTCTTCTTCAATTTCCCGTTTAACTGTTTCTAAAGGATCTTCATTGGGTTCTACAGTTCCCGCCGGAAATTCTAACAGTCTTCCCTGGACTGCAAACCGATATTGACGCACAAGTACAAGCTTACCTTCTGCGGTTATGGGTATAGCCAAAGCACCGCCGGGATGACGAATACATTCCCATTCCCCTTCAGATTTGTTGGGTAAACGCAAACGATTAACTTCAAAGTTAAATTTGCGTCCTTTATAAAATAAGCGTTGCTTCAGCAACTGTGGTAATTCTCTACCTAATGGCATAGTAAAATTCTACCGTCTGTGAATACAGAGAACGTATACGGGGATTTTTTGTGGTTATCAGTTCTTTTTGGGTGGCAAAAATGGTAATTTTTTCACCCGCTACAATAAATGTACATCATTCGTGTCTATCTCTAGCAGTAAATCTCGAATTACTCTTTGAGATATAGGATCTATCCAATCTGGAGCAATTTCTACTAAAGGAACTAAAACAAAAGCTCGTTCAGTCATGCGGGGATGGGGAATTTGCAGGTTTGGCTGATGTAAAATTAAGTCATCATATAATAACAAATCTAAATCTAGGGTGCGTGGCCCCCAATGCTCCTGACGCTCACGCCCAAACTTTTGTTCAATTGTTAGTAGTTGTTCTAATAAAGTCTGTGGTGACATTTGCACAAGTAAGATCGCGCAACCATTTAAGTAATCAGGCTGAGTTGGTCCTATGGCTTTAGTTCGATACCAACTCGATTTTGCTTCTATAGTTATGCCTGATATTTGAGCTAAAGCTTCTAAAGCTCCTGCTAAAATGCCTTGGGAATTGCCAATGTTACTACCGAGAGCGATCGCAGTTCTAGCCGCATTGTTTAGCATTCTATCGGACTCCTAGTTAATTGTTGAACTGAAGGGAGCAGGGAGACACAGGGAGGAAAATTCATGGTGATTCTGTGATTTTTGGAGTTCTCTTATGCAAAAATTGCATGATTTAATTGTCATGAATGATATTAATATCAATAATATAGCTTTGTAGAAAACATATATTACCACTGAATTAAGTTAATGATTTATGAGGTATTATATGGGTTATTATATTAACGTAGAAATGTTGCGTTCAAACCAAACAGGAGAAACTGCTATTGCCATTAGGTAATCATCAACAAAATGACGAGTCCACAAATGAAAACTTACTACCGAAAATGCAGGTGAAGGCAAAGCAGTTAATCACCCAGATGACAACTCTATCATCGGGAATCTTGGGCAAAATTGCCAGCAGCGATAAACCCTTTTATCGTCGTTTTTGGTTTTGGGCTGGGTTAGGTGTTGGTAGTGGGATCATTGCTTTCCATTACACCCTCTTAGAAATAGATAAAAATTTACCAGATCAGTCTGCACTCAGAGCATTGGTACGAGAGCAAACTCTGACAATTAAAGCTGGTGATGGTAGTGTTCTACAACAGCAGGGGGAAGCTACCAGAGAAGTGCTGAAAATAGAGCAAATACCAGATACTTTAAAAAAAGCTTTTATTGCTTCAGAAGACAGAAGATTTAATCAACACAATGGATTTGATCCCCAAGGAATTGCCAGAGCAGTTATCAATAATTTGCGATCGCAAAATATAGGAGAAGGTGGTAGTACCATCACCCAACAAGTAGCGCGAATTCTCTTCCTTAAACAAGAAAAAACCTTTTGGCGTAAACTCAAAGAAGTCCGGTTATCCCAAAAAATAGAGCGAGAATTGACTAAAGATCAGATTCTCGAACGTTATTTAAATCTCGTTTATTTAGGCTCTGGAGCTTACGGTGTCGGAGATGCGGCTTGGGTATACTTTAGTAAATCCGTAGATCAACTGACTTTATCAGAAATGGCCACCCTGGCTGGTTTAGCTCCCGCACCTAACGTCTATGGCCCCGATAAAAACCCCAAAATAGCTACGGAACGGCGAAATTTGGTGTTACAGCGGATGCTAGAAGATGGCATAATTACACCGGAACAAAAACAAGCAGCTATACAAGAAGCATTAATAGTTAACAGCAGTTTACCCAAACGGTTACAAGTTAATTTTCCCTACTTTACTAGCTATGTTCAGAAAGAATTGCCCAAGTACGTGGGTGCTGATGTCTTAGCTAGTGGTGGTTTAGTAGTAGAAACAACCTTAAACCCAATTTCCCAACAAGCAGCAGAAGCCGCAGTTGCTAAAATATTAAAAAATGAAGGTCAGTGGCAAAACTTTAAACAAGCGGCCATGGTTGCCATAGATCCTCGGAGTGGGGAAATTCAGGCCATGGTAGGTGGTAAAGACTTTAGCAAAAACCAGTTTAATCGTGTAACTCAAGCCCAACGACAACCAGGATCTACTTTTAAGGGTTTCGTCTATGCTACAGCGATCGCTACTGGTAAAAGTCCCTACGATAGTTATTTAGATGAACCTTTATCAATAGATGGTTATGAGCCAAAAAATTCCCATAACAAATTCTCTGGTTGGTTAAATATCAGAGACGCTCTCACCAAATCTATCAATACAATTGCGGTAAAAGTCTTAATAGAAATAGGTTTTGAACCCACCATTAAACTTGCCCATGACATGGGCATTAAGTCAGAACTCAAACCTAACTATTCCCTGGCTCTTGGTTCTAATGAAGTCAATTTACTAGAATTAACCAACGCCTATGGTACATTTACCAACCAAGGAAATTATATAGAAGCTCATGGCATTCGGCGCATTCTCAACCGCGAAGGAGATGTCATTTGGTCAGCCAAATATGAATCTAAGCAAGTTTTAGATCCTGATAGTAGCGCCATCATGACTTGGATGTTAAGAAATGTTGTCACCGATGGCACTGGTGCTGCGGCTCAATTAGATGATAGACAAGTTGCCGGCAAAACAGGTACTACCGATGAATCCCGTGATTTATGGTTTATTGGTTATATTCCTCAGTTAGTGGCTGGGGTGTGGTTAGGGAATGATGATAACACCCCTACCTATGGTAACAGTGGTAGTGCAGCTTATGCTTGGCATGAGTTTATGGAAAAAGCCGTAGAGGGAATGCCGGTAGAAAAATTTCCACCCCGACCTAACTTAGAAAATCGCAAAGGTACTATCAAAGCCCAACCTCTCAAACCGAAAAAAATTATCCATAAATCGGTTGATGATTATGATCAAAAATCAGATGAGGACAATACCGACAATTCTGATTCATCAACCAGACGCAGACGCAGAAGAACCAATAATCAGTCGGAAGATTCGGCAAATTCATCAGAACGTAGACCAAGACGGAAACGAAGCTATAGTCAACAAAATAATGATCCACTGGCTTCCTCGAGCAGAAGACGAAGCAATCGCAGCGAAGAATCTAATAGTGACTCTACTCCTAAATCATCTCGTTCACGACGCAGCAGCAGCAAAGAATCAGGTCAGGTAAAGTCATCTTCCCCTGTAGAGAATAATTCTGAAGGATCTTCATCATCACAACCTTCCTGGAGGGAAAGACTCAAGCCCAATTCTTCACCGTAAAGATTTTTCCTAGGGTAGATGTAGGGGATTCGCTGAGTTTATACTTTATGAAGAACTGTAACCTACATTAGCCGAATATAATCATGAGTTATTTATTGCTCCAAGTCCCAGTGCTAGACACTGGAAATCACTTTCCCTTAGCGTTTACTTTGGTGTATGTGGTGGGTTTTATCGCTGCTGTCACCATCGGTTCAATTGCTTGGTACAACTCCAAACGTCCCCCCGGTTGGGAAAATAAAGATCGTCCCAACATTATCCCCAAGGTTGAAAAAGAGTAGGTAATAGGTAATAGGCAATAGGCAATAGGCAATAGGCAAGAAATATTCTCCCCTGCCTCCTGCCTCCTGCCTCCCTAATTCTGTACTTGACAATCCTGAGTTTTTCTTAAGCGCACCATGAAAAAACCATCCATATCCTGTTGATGAGGCCAGACTTTTAACCAACCAGGAGCAGTATCATTAAATAAATCAAAAGAGTGAGGTTCAATTTGCCAATGGGGATTTGCGGCTAAAAACTCCGTAATTACCTGTTCATTCTCCGCTGGATGCAGCGTACAAGTTGCGTAAACTAAAACACCACCAGCCTTGACAAAACCTGCATTATGTGATAAGAGTTCTTTTTGGAGTTGGGAAAGTTTTTGCACAGAATCTGGTGTTTGTCGCCAACGCGCATCAGCGTGACGGTGCATAGTTCCCAAACCGGAGCAAGGAGCATCAACTAATACACAATCAGCAGAATTGGAGAATTGCGGTAAGTTGCGACTATCTCCTGCACAAATTTCGATAGATTGTAAATTTAGACGGTGGGCATTTTCTTTTAATTTGCGTAACCGGGAAGCAGTTTGATCACAAGCCCAAATTTTGCCTTTATCTCCCATTAATTCGGCAATATGGGTAGTTTTTCCCCCTGGTGCCGCACAAACATCAATCACGACATCATCCGGGTGAGGGTCAAGCAAATGACCAACTAATTGAGCGCTACTATCTTGGACAGTCCACCAACCTTCATTAAAACCAGGTAGATTTTGAATTGCTCCGTTATGACCAATTAATCGTAAAGCTTGGGGTAAATGGGGAATGGGTTTGACTAAAACACCAGCAGATTCAAAAGCTGATTGTACCTCTTCTAAAGAACTGCGAAGAATATTTACCCGTAAATCAATTGTCGGGGTTTGATTCATCCAATTAGCGAGTTTTTCTGTTTCTTCAAAACCCAATTCTTTTAACCAAACTTCAATAATCCAATTAGGGAAACTGTGGAAAATACCTAATCTTTCGACCGGATTTTCCGGTAAATTTAGCGGTTCTGAGGATTTTTCTGCAAGTCGGAGATATTGACGTAATAAACCATTGACAAAACCAGTTAAACCAGGAAAACCATTTTCCTTTGCTAATTCAACAGTAGTATTTACAGCCGCAGAAGCGGGAATTCTTTCTTGATAACGCAGTTGGTAAAAACCCAAATGTAAAATGGTGCGGAGGTCTTTTGGCTGTTGCTGAATTTTCTTAGTAGCAAGTTGCTCAATGATAGCATCAAGGGTGCGTTGTCTTCTCACACTTCCATAAACTAATTCTGTCATTAACCGCCGATTATTGTCGGGTAACTTAAACTTTTGTAGCACTCTATCTAAAGCAACATCAGCATAAGCTCCTTTATGAACTTCTTTGAGAGCAATAAAAGCCACTTGACGGGGGTTGGTCATGAAATTAACTTAAATTAAGTAAGTTGCAGGTTAGCTAAAAGGTTACAGGAATCAATACCTTGTCCATCTTTTGCTTTGTTGGGTTAAGCGACAGCGCAACCCAACGCATTTGTTGGGTTTCCTTACGTCAACCCAACCTACAAATCAAGACTTTTTTCGATTTGGACAAGGTATTGAGGAATATAAGATATTTTTATCACAATTACCAAACAAGATTGAAAGTATAAAAACGATAGTAAAACTTTATGTGGAAATTGGTTGTAAGTTGAAGAAAATATACCCAGATAGAGATAGTTTACCACTTTCTTTAAACCTCTAAGAGGATGTTTGAAAAGTGGTACCTTGTAAAGGGGGGAAACAATAAAAATCCAGTTCCCTCCCCTTTACAAGGGGAGGGTTAGGGTGGGGTAAAAAATATTTAATACATCAACGATAACTTTTCAAACACCCTCTAATGTCTGATGTTGGATTGAGTGACAGCAAAATCATTTTGATTTTGGTCATATTGCTTACAGATAAAAAATAGTAATCATCTAAAATCATTGAGTTCACTATTAATCAAAAAATTAGAATATTTGATCACCAAATATTAATTACATATTTAATTTATCGAATCTTTATTATTCCTAGATATCATTCCCTACTGTTTTCTCTATTATTTAATGGAAAGTCTTATAGATGTTTTAGTTTTATGCTCAGAATTACTTCATGGAATCTTCATCTTTTTTGACTGTAAATGACCAAGGAATTGCCCTCGCTGAAGTAGTTAAATATCTACAAATATCGGGTAAACTGG
Source organism: Anabaena sp. AL09 (assembly GCF_001672255.1). Lineage (NCBI taxonomy): Bacteria > Bacillati > Cyanobacteriota > Cyanophyceae > Nostocales > Nostocaceae > Anabaena > Anabaena sp. AL09. Next base: position 55,845 of record NZ_LJOQ01000015.1, on the reverse strand, counting down.
GTAATTTCATTAGTGATGTCTTGCGTCAGCACGTAATTGTACAAGAAATTAATACCAGAACAGATATCGAAATTAGTTCGGCATTAATTGAACAGACAATTATTGATTTTCGCTTAAAAAATCAACTAACTGATCCACAAAAATTTCAAGAATGGCTAACAAGTAATAGTACAGATTATACAACTTTTCATACATCTATTACCTTTAGCTTTCAATTAGAGAAACTCAAAGCATTAGTCACAGAATCAAAATTACCAGAATACTTTATTGAAAAGAAGATTTACTTAGATAGAGTCATCCTTTCACGGATTCTAGTTGATAGTCGGGAATTAGCCGAAGAACTACAAACTCAAATTGAAGAAGGAAGTAGTTTTGAACAACTAGCAAAAGAGTATTCATTAGCAGATGAACGAGTATTCAATGGCATGATGGGACCAATTAGTCGGGGAACTATACCAGATGTATTACGTGCGGCTGTAGACGCAACCACCCCAGGAAAATTGATCAATCCCATAGACATAGAAGGACGTTTTGCCTTATTTAGATTAGAACAAATTCTCCCAGCATCTTTAGAAGATCCTCAATTACAACAATCACTAAAAAATGAGTTATTTGAGAAATGGCTAGGGGATAAAATTCAGGATCTTACAGTCAAAATTCAAGTAGATTAAAACATTTCAATAATCAATTTTACGAATAAATGTGTTAAACAATTTACCCTGGAATGAACCGCCGCTATCCTGGCTAAATGCTGAAGAAAAAAGCGAATTAAAACAGCAAGCGGAAATTCGTAATTACAAACTTGGCGAAAAAATTTGGTCACAAAAATTAGGTGGTGATGCCTTTGACGAGGGAAGCTATCAGTTCTTCATTGTCACTGGTAAAGTCCGGTTACGAGAAGAAGAAGAAAATAAAACTGTAGCTACTTTACAAACAGGAGATTGGTTTGGTAACTGTCAACAAATATTTGCTGATTGTAAAGCTATCGCTACCAGCAAGGAAGTAGTAGTAGTGTGTTGGAATTCAGCTTTATGGAAAAAGTTTGTCAATTCTCAAATTGATGAATTTTGGACAAATTCACTAGAGGTAGAGGAAACAGAAGCCATTTTACCAGTTGCTAATTCTCCCATTTCTCTACCTCCTTCCCCACCTTCTCCACCGATAATTTCCAATTATCCCTTTGTGGGAAGTGGGAATACAGGTGCAGCTTGTTTAACAATGGTGGCACAACATTTACAAAATCCTGTGCAATTGGAATGGGTACAACGCCAACTGCGGGGACAAAAACCCAAAAACCTGATAGAATCTGCGGAAAAAGTAGGGTTAGTGTTGCGGAAATTGCAGGTTAGCTGGAGTGATTTACGCCAATTAACTTTTCCCGCTTTGTTGTTGTGGAATCAAAGTAATCAGGAAGGTAAAAATAACCAATTAAATTGGGTAGTAGCATATCAGATGAAAGGCAATTATTTAATTATTGCTAATCCCCAAAATCCTGATTATAGTTGTGAACAATTACCGCAATCTGTAGTAGAAAATTGTTGGAATGGGACATTATGGCAAGCTGAATTAATTTCCCAACAAGAGAAATTTAATTTAGCTTGGTTTACTCCCGCAGTTTGGAAATATCGGGGTTTGTTAGGTGAGGTTTTAATAGCTTCATTTACCTTGCAATTATTGGGATTAGCGTCACCATTAATTACTCAAGTCATCATTGATAAAGTGATGGTACAGGAGAGTTTAGCCACCTTAGATGTGATGGCGATCGCTCTCTTGCTAGTGGCGACATTTGAATCTATTCTGGGTATGCTGCGGCTATTCATATTTACCCACACAGCCCGGCGTTTAGATTTGAGTTTGTCAGCCCAACTTTTTCGCCATTTAATGCGTTTACCCTTGGCTTATTTTGAGTCGCGGAGAGTGGGCGATACAGTCGCTAGAGTCCAGGAATTAGAACAAATTCGCCAATTTCTCACAGGTACAGCCTTAACCGTCATTCTTGACAGTATCTTTGCTGTAGTTTACCTGGGATTGATGTTTTATTACAACATTCCCCTGACATTTGTAGCCTTAGCCGTATTACCATTATTTGCGACTTTAACCATCGTCACGACACCAATTTTGCGAAATTGGCTAAATGAAACCTTTAACCGCAGTGCTGACAGTCAATCATTTTTAGTCGAGACAATTACCGGCATTCATTCAGTTAAAGCCCATGCAGCCGAACCAATAGCAAGAGAACGCTGGGAAGGTTTATTTGCCCGCTTTATTCGTACCAGTTTCAAAGCTTCCACCACATCCAATATTAGTAGTAATATTGGTGACTTTCTGACTAACTTTTCCACCTTAATCATCCTGTGGGTTGGGGCAAAATTAGTAATTGATCATCAACTGACAATTGGTCAATTAATCGCCTTCCAAATGTTATCAGGAAGAGTTACCAGCCCACTATTACGGCTAGTGCAGTTATGGCAAAATCTCCAACAAGTCCTATTATCAGTAGATAGAATTGGTGATATTCTCAACGCTGCCCCAGAAACAGAAGCAGGAACAGGATTAGTATTACCACCCCTCAAAGGTGAAGTCAACTTTGATCAAGTTTTCTTTCGCTATAATGCCAACACCGAACCAGTATTAAAAGGAATTTCCTTTAATGTTGAACCCGGACAATTTGTAGGCATTGTTGGCAGAAGTGGTTCAGGAAAAAGTACCCTTTCCAAAATTATTCAACGACTTTATCAAATTGAATCAGGACGGATTCTAATTGATGGATTTGATATCAAAAGTGCTGACTTAGCATCCTTACGACAACAAATCGGTGTAGTTCTCCAAGAAGACTTTTTATTTAATGGTTCAATCTTAGAAAACATCACATTAGGAAATCCAGATATTACCTCCGAACAAGTTGTCGAAGCAGCCAGATTAGCAGTAGCCCATGACTTCATTAGTCAACTACCTTACGGTTATGAAAACAACGTAGGAGAAAGAGGAACAGCATTATCTGGAGGACAAAGACAACGCATAGCATTAGCCAGATTATTTCTAACGTCTGCACCAATTCTCATATTAGATGAAGCCACCAGCGCCTTAGATAGTGAAACCGAACAACAAGTATTACAAAACCTCAAAAATGTTTCCTATAACCGCACAGTATTCTTAATTGCCCACCGTTTTGCCCCCCTCAAACGAGCCGATTTAATATTAGTCATGGAAAAAGGAGTAATAGCCGAACGAGGAACACATTTAGAACTCTTAAAACAAAAAGGTTTGTACTGGTCACTTTATCAAAGACAACAAGCGAATATTTAAAGGAAACTCTTGATTATTCTTTGCGTCTTTGCGCCTTTGCGTGAGAAAAAGAATTTAATCTAACACATTCAAACCCAAAGCCACAGCCCCCCACAAAGGTGCATCATCACCCAACAATGCCCGCACAATCTCAAAATTCACCTCTGGGAGTGCGGTTTCCCTAGCTACTTTCCGCACCACAGTCCAGAAATTATCCCCAGCTTTGGTGACACCACCACCCAAAACAAATCGTTGGGGATTCATCAAATTGGCTACATTACCAATACCGACTCCCAACGCCCAAGCACCCCGATATAATACCTCTTGTGCTATTTCATCTCCGTTGGCTGCTGCGGTACTAATGACTTTGCCTGTAAGTAAGTTGAGATCATTACCTGTCAAATACCTAAGTACGTCTCCCCTGACTTTGCCGTTAGCACTGAGTGGTTCTTTCTCCAACATTTCCCGGGCATTTTGCGCCATGTAGGGACCCGAAGCTAAACGTTCTACACATCCCCGTTTTCCACATAAGCATAAGGGACCTCTAGGATCTACTACCATGTGTCCAATTTCTCCCGCCATGCCTAATGCACCCCGCCAAAGCTTGCCGTCAAGTATCCAACCTCCACCGACACCAGTGCTAATGGTAATATAAAATAGGCTATCGTATCCTTGCCCAGCCCCAAAGCGATGTTCACCAACAGCAGCAACGTTAGCATCATTATCTATACTGACAGGTGTATAATAATCTTCTTCGAGTATTTGTTTGAGGGGAACATTTTCCCAGCCAGGAACGTGATGAGATAAGCGGACTAAGCCTGTGGTTGCATCTACTGGACCACCGAAGCTGACACCAATGGCATCCGGTTTCCTTCCTTTTAGCACGGAATCAATGAGCGATCGCATAATTTCTAAATCAGTCAAAGCATCACCATTTGCGGGTGAAAACCGTGATTCATGGTACAACCACTCCTTCGCACCACCCTTTACTGTTGCTGCTGCCAATTTTGTGCCACCAAAATCCAGAGCTAAAATTAATGTCATATAATTAAAAATAGGGAATTGACAAAACAACCATTCACCATTATTACTTAATCACAATTTTGTTGTAGTTCACTATGAAACCATCTTTACTGTCTGCATATAAAATATTTCTGTATTAATTATTCTTGTAACTTATGTATAATCTTATTTATTACATTTGTAAATCCAATGATACTTATGATCGGTTTTTGTTAGATTATGAATATTATTAATTTTTATGAAGGATAAATTAATATAAAGATATATTTTTGTAGAATTTATTTAAGAAAATAGTTGCTTTATCAATTGAGTTGGGTTAGAGTCAAAATACGTGATTAGATAAAAAGAAAGTTTCTAGCCTTTATATTTTTTTCACAATCAATTGAGAATATTTCGCAATATGGATAAATTTAGCTATAATTTAAAAGCTATTGAATGTATGTCATTAAGTATACATACAAAAGATCGGATTTTCTATTTAGATCATTTAGGGAAAAGTTTAGATCTCAGAATTCAGCGATTAAGACTAAGGATGAAGAATACTAATCAAAAAAGCGATAAATTAGCTCCAGATATTCTAGAAAATCTCCCTGTTAAATGTAAAAAAAATGATATTTTGAATTCTTAACATTTTGGGAAAGAGCATTTATTTAACCGGAAAGACTGGGAAAAATCAGAATTTGATAAAGTGTCTACCTAGATTTTTGTTAACAATTGTTCATAAAATATATATTTGAGTAAGTGTCAATGAATAATTTTTTTTGCGCTGATCATTCACGAGAAATACAAGAAGATGTTATTGGTAGTGCTACCAACCACCAAACCTATATATTAGTAGAATGTCCTACCCCTTGGGTTTCTGAAGCCTTTAATTCTAAATGGGTTCCAGATAATTTACGGATTTTGGTTGCAGATGTTAAACGTGCTAAATTATCAATTCATTTTCTATTAATTGCTAATGATGAAACACACAGGGAAGAACAAACAACTTTATTAATTTATCAGCAAGAAAAGGGATCAAGTAACGGATACCGAAAACAAGAATTTAAATTACCAAATATTGAACAAGTAGCAGGAGTAGTCAGGAAATGGTTAACTGGAGTCAGTGTTGATGATGAAATAGCATCCAATACCACAAGAGATATATTAGTTTGTACCCATGGTAGCCATGATCAATGTTGTGCAAAATATGGCAATCCTTTTTACTTTCATGCTCAAAATACCATCTTTGATTTACAGTTAAATCATCTCAGAATTTGGAGATCAAGTCACTTTGGTGGACATAGATTTGCACCCACGGCCATAGATTTTCCCCAAGGCAGATATTACGGAGTTCTGGATCAAGATACCTTTAAATCAATTCTTACCCAAACTGGGGATATAGAATGTTTAAATAAAGTTTATCGCGGTTGGGGAATCTTACCAAATCCCTTGCAAATTTTGGAAAGAGAACTCATGCTGCATTTAGGTTGGGATTGGTTTAACTATAAAGTCACAGGGAAAATTCTGGAGAAAAGCCTAGATAATCAGACAATTTTAGGTGAATTAAGTTTTGAACAACCTTCTGGGACTCTCTATACTTACCAGGCCAAACTTGTAAAAGATGATATAAAAACACAAACCCTCAAAGGTTCTTGTGATGCTTCAAGAGAGGTAGTATGTGTGAAATATGCTGTATCTAATCTTTGGCTTGTAGCTAAAAAAGTAGCAACTTATAGCTAATATATAGTAAGAGTCAGTAGGGGCGAAGCATTTGGAAAATAAATTATCGGTCATTGCCAAAAATAGTTCTCCAAATGCTTCGCCCGTACAGTTGTCAGTAGGGGCGAAGCATTTGAAAGATAAATTATCGGTCATTGCCAAAAATAGTTCTCCAAATGCTTCGCCCGTACAGTGGTCAGTTGTCAAAAAGAAGAGAGAAGAAAGAAGAAAGAAGAAGTTTTAATTGTGTCATCGCAACTTCTCAATACCCAGTGCAAGATATAAGATAAATTCTATGGAGTAGAAAAATCAAAAAATGTCTAACAACCGTTCTGGAATCTTTATTGGTGGTTTGATGTTAGGAGCAGCTATTGGCACTTTAGCAGGTTTATTAGTTGCTCCCCGCACAGGACGGGAAACCCGTAAACTTGTCAAAAAATCTGCCAATGCTATCCCCGAATTAGCAGAAGATATCACGACCAGCGTGCAAATTCAGGCAGATCGTCTTTCTAATAGCACCCTGCAAAACTGGGATGAAACCGTAGACAGACTGCGGGATGCGATCGCAGTTGGCATAGACGCTACCCAGCGCGAAAGCCAAAATTTAAACAAAAAAAATACTGTTGATGTCAGCAGCACCACAAACGATACTGATCCTTTGACCGAAAAACTAGAACGTTCATAAGTGGCATAACCGTGATTGATCCTTTGTTTTGGCTGGGACTATCCATCCTCCTAGTTGCTGCCAGTCTAACAGCCGTTTTGGTGGCAGCCATACCCGCTTTGCAGGAAGTAGCCCATGCTGCTCGCAGTGCCGAAAAATTCTTTGATACCCTTTCACGGGAGTTGCCACCCACTCTCAATGCTATCCGCAACACCACCTTAGAAATAACCGAATTAACCGATGATGTTAGTGAAGGTGTTAAAAGTGCCGGTCAAGTTGTCAAACAATTTGATCAAAGTCTAGATACCGCCAAAAAACAAGCAGAAAATCTACAAATTAGCACCCGTAGTGTCTTCGTCGGCTTTAAAGCAGCTTGGACAAGCTTCGCTCGCAAAAAAAAACCAGGAGAAATGCGAAAACGCTGATCATTGAGAACGGGATTAAGCACTGCCAAAACTGATCAACAGCGAGTAGTCACCAATTCCTAATTTCTCCATCAGATTTTGCTGAGATATCTAATATTAGAGTAAGGTAAAGAAGTGTAAAGAAGTATCACTTTTACATTAATCTTTGAAAAGCACTTTTTACATTCTCCCCTAGATAATAGTATAAGAACGTTCATGCACCTGTGTTTTTGGCGACGAATTTTAGTATCAATTGCCGTATTTGGCTTTATTGGCTCAATTTGGGCAATTAATTCTCCATCTGCCCTAGCTTATGAAAATCCCGATTTGCTACCCAGCTTTGTCACCCCAGTAGTAGATTTAGCAAAAACTCTCCCTGACCCCCAAGAAGAAAAGCTAGTTAAAGAATTAGAGCAGTTTGAAACTGATACTGGTTGGAAATTGCGCGTTTTAACCCAATACGACCGCACCCCAGGGAGAGCAGTAATCAAATATTGGGGTTTAGATGATAAAAGCATTCTCCTAGTAGCAGATGCTCGTGGTGGTAACATCCTCAGCTTTAGTGTTGGTGATGCCGTTTATGAATTCTTACCCCGCACCTTCTGGATTGAACTACAAACCCGCTTTGGTAACTTATACTTTGTCCGTGAAGAAGGAGAAGATCAAGCCATTCTCCAGGCTCTAAATTCAGTGAAAGGTTGCTTACTCAAAGGCGGTTGTAACGTCGTTCCTGGACTCCCTAGAGAACAATGGATACTCACCCTTGTTACCTCTGCTGTTGGGGGGATTATTTGTGGTTTTGCTGCCCAACCGCGCGGCGACAAAAAGATACTTGGTTGGCAATGGGCGTTAATTTTCTCACCTTTATGGGGGATGTTATTTATTGCCTTCGGTATTGCTCCAGTTATTACCCGTACCAGCGATTGGTTGCCTCTCGTCCGCAATATTTCCGCTTTTGCCATTGGTGCTTTAGTAGCTTATTTATCCCCCGTGTTTAGTCGGACTTCCTCTGGCGCTGAATCCTGAAAAGTTATAGGATACTGACTGGTAAATGGCAACTAGAAATAAATTCTGCCCAATTACTAATTGCCAATTACCAATCAACAAAGACTACGCACGGAAACTGATAAGCTAAAAACTAATATATTAAGAAGTTAAATAACAATGGAATGGCACGTAACTGATGCTCAAAGTTTGGCAATTATTGATACTGAAATTGGTGATCATATTTTTTCACCAGCAGAGTATGAAATCGTTCGTCGCGTAGTTTATGCTACAGCAGATTTAGAGTATAAATCCTTAATCCGGTTTTCAGAACAAGCATTACAAGCTGGAGCAGCCGCCCTGGCAGCACGGACTACCATTATCGTAGATGCACCAATGGTACAAGTAGGCATAGCCCATAATATTCAAAATACATTTGCTAATCCAGTGTATTGCAGTATGGAAGCACTAACACGACCCCAAAAAGAAAAAACCCTTGCTGCTTGGGGGATTGAAACCCTAGCTAGGCGTTATCCAGAGGGAATATTTGTAGTTGGTCAAGCACAAACAGCATTAACTGCATTGGTTGAATTAATTGCAGCCGAAGAAATTAGACCCGCTTTAGTCATTGCTACCCCCGCAGGTTTTGTCAATTTAGAACCAGTAAAAGCACGATTACAAGAATCTCTAGTTCCTTACATCACTATTGAAGGTCGCAAGGGTAACGCTGTTGTAGCCGCTGCCATTGTTGACGGCTTAGTGGATTTAGCTTGGCAAGCCTATGGACAAGATAGAACTGGAGGGAGATAACGGGTGCGATTCGTTGTTAGCTGAATCACGGTATCCAACCCGTACATAAGCTAACCAACCCAATCTAGAAATAGAGAAAGGTTGAACTCTCCAGGTATGACTCCCTATCTGCCTACGATGACCCGACTCGGTTTCGGGAGGTCGAAGCTAGGAACAGGACGCAATCAGACATCCGTTGTGGGATGACACTTGGCGTTAACGGGGAGTTCCCACGGTGAAACAGAGCCTCAAAAAGCAACCTACTCACGGACAGGACACAACACCAAAATCCTGACCCTACTGGAGTTCATTCCCGCCGCAGTTTCTGTTTGGTAGCGGCAAGAGTCCAGGGAATCCAGTGGTTGAATTGGCTACACCTAACGGAACTAACAATCAACCGAGGGAACGAATAAAAACGGGTTGAGGGTCTGAGGGCGGTCGAACCCTAAGTAGGCTGGACGAGCAGCGGAATCCCCTCAATTCGGGTAGGACAGACCGTAATTGGTCTGAGGTGTTCAGAATACACAAATTGGAGATGTACAAAGCGGTTCAAGTTGGCGACAAGCGCAAAGCAAAGTCCCTACAAAAGCTGATTCTGAAATCAACCGCAGCAAGATTACTGGCTATTCGTCAAGTATCACAGCTAAATGCTGGGAAAAAGACCGCAGGAATAGACGGCAAAAAGTCCCTTACCTTTAAGGAACGCTTCGAGCTTAACGAACTGCTAAAAGCATCCGTTAGCAACTGGAAACACCAGGAACTAAGAGAAATACCCATCCCCAAAAAGGACGGTACTATGAGGATGCTGAAAATCCCCACTATTGCAGATAGGGCGTATCAATGCCTTATCAAATACGCATTAGAACCAGCACACGAAGCAACCTTCCACGCTAAGAGCTACGGGTTTAGGACTGGTCGTTCAGCGCATGACGCGCAAAAACAATTGTTCAACAACTTAAACTCCAAAGCCAACGGAACAGATAAAAGAGTTATAGAACTCGATATCGAAAAATGCTTTGACAGGATAAACCACACCGCCATCATGGATGAACTCATCGCTCCTTATAGCATAAGACAGGGTATCTTCCGATGTCTCAAAGCCGGAGTTAATCCAGAATTTCCCGAACAAGGAACACCTCAAGGTGGTGTGGTAAGTCCACTCTTAGCTAACATCGCCTTAAATGGGATTGAAAGTATTCATAGATATCACGTGATACCTAGCTTCAGAATCACAGACAAGACCTCAAAGGACAGGATTATTGAGCCAACAATCCGATACGCGGATGATATGGTAATAATACTCAGACCTCAAGACGATGCCACAGAAATACTTGACAAAATCAGTCAGTTCCTAGCAGAGCGGGGAATGAAAGTCAGTGAGAAAAAGACAAAGCTAACCGCGCAAGAAAGTAAAACACATCGTCAACAACTCGAATTATGGTGCTACCACAAAGGCTGAGAAATTAGCCCCTGTAGTTAGAGGTTGGAGGAACTACCACCGCTTCTGCAAGATGGATGGTTCGCGTAACTCGCTATACCACATTCAACACAGAGCATTTAGGGTATTCAATAAGGAAGCAAAAAAGAATCGCCATACCAGTAAGCAGTTACTAGACAAGGCATTCCCAGCAGTTCCTTACTCCGAAAACAAACACATCAATGTCAAAGGTGAGAAATCACCCTACGACGGAGATCTAAGTTATTGGAGCGAACGTAACAGCAAGCTCTATAACAACGATACCTCTAAAGCCCTCAAACGGCAAAGCCATAAATGTGGTCATTGTGGGTTAAAAATGCTCAGTGACGAGAAGGTACATCTTCATCATGTTCCACGATTACATACACATGAGCAAAAGCGAAAGTTAAGAACATCGGAAGCTGGGTGCAGTGAAAGTTGCACGCCCAGATTTAACAGAGAGGAGCGCGGGATAATACCCGCCTTCGACTCTACCAGAAACAGTCTTCTTGTCAGACCTAGGGATCACAGTCAATAGTGTTTGATTGTGTTCTATCCAACTTACTGCGATTCCTAGGTCGCGCTTCGCTATCCCCTACACTGGAACGATACAGCCTAACAGGTCACAACTGCACAGAAAGTTTTCCCTGCAAATGCTGCCAGTGATAGCTCAAAAATCCAATTTTTATCCACTCCTGTGCTACTTTTAGCATTAGGAAGTAAACTCAATGTTCCGCCCTCGTTCAGATAAGAACGCAACTTTTCAGTAGCCATTGCTTTAGTAGCACCAGCAGCTAAACCAAAAGCTGTGGGATCTTTAAGAATTAATGCCAAAGGATTTTTAGCATTACTATCATCTTCAAGAAAACTCTGAATTGCTGAAGATAAAGCTTCGGTAAATGTGACTTTTCCGCCTAAAGCCATTTGTTTGTTAATTAAAGTATGAGTAGCCACAAACTTTAATTGAGGAACTTTTAACTCTTGTTTGATGCCAGCAACGGTATTTTTCCCATAAGCTAAAGTGGAAACATTGCTTCCTGCGGTATCAAAAAGTTTAGCTTCATCCCCTGCATCATTCCAAATAGCAGTTTTACTACCAAAGGAGAAACCACCTGTTTCAGGATGTACTTCATTCGTGTAAATGCGGAAACTCTTACCACCTTCTAAGATAGTTCCTGGTGGGAAGGTTAAAAATTGCTTAGAACTAGCCGCAGAAGTTATTTTCCACCCAGAGATATTAGCAGGAGTATTACCTAAGTTGCTAATCTCTATATATTCATCGGCTTGAGTGCGTTTAACTGCACCTTTATAAACTAATTTGGAAATAGTTACATTTGTCGTGGCAGTGATGGTAAATTCTTCCGAGTCAGTTACTAAAGTTGCGGGAGTTGGTACAGGCGCGGGAGTCGGTACAGGCGCAGGAGTTGGTACAGGAGTTACATCAACTGGTGACACAGGCGCGGGAGTCGGTACAGGCGCAGGAGTTGGTACAGGAGTTACATCAACTGGTGACACAGGCGCAGGAGTTGGTTGAGATCAACTGGTGACACAGGCGCAGGAGTTGGTTGAGGTGCAGGAGTTGGTACAGGAGTTACATCAACTGGTGACACAGGCGCAGGAGTTGGTTGAGGTGCAGGGGTTTTAATAAATTCAGCCGTAGCGATTAGCCCTTGTCCACTACTATGAGTAAGGATAACTTGATTAAGTGGCGAATCCGGTTGTAAATCAACAATAGAGTTACCATTATTTTGATAAATGGTTTTTACTCCTGCAAATAGAGGGTGATTTTGATTAACGGGACAATTTCCGCTAATTCCATTATATGAACCCCCATATTTTAGACCAAATGCAGCGAGAAAAGTATTCCAATTGTTGGCTTCAGTTTGTGAGCCTCCTTGACCTGTACCAGCGCAGAGATAAACTTTGCCACCATTCTTCACATAATCAATTAAGACTTGATTATTAACAGGATCGCCACCGACAAAAACAGCATCATATTGAGAAAGGGTTGCTAAATCAATGGGGATATTCATTCCTTTAGTCCAAGTATGACCTGCTTTGGTCATTGTTTGCTCTAAAGAAGATTGAGTTAAACCGAAATTATTGGAAAGTACATGAAATTTACCTTTTTTATCACCAACAAAGTATTGGGCAACATTAGTCACAAATGTGGCTGTATCAGGGGCTTTTTGGAAACTTTGATTGCTTAGTGTCCATTCATCTGCATTAACAACAATTTGCCCATTTAAAGGTTTTGGCACTGGTTGGCGCACGGCTGGGTAATATGCAATACCCAAAACTGCCCCACTATTGGGTATATGTTCCCAATTGCTGGTTAAGGTTTTTCTTGTATATAGTTGATTGTTCATGCCAATACCTACCAGAGTACCGTCAGGCATAGCGGTAATCGCCAAAACTGCCCCACTATTGGGTATATGTTCCCAATTACTGGTTAAGTAATTTTTTCTTGTCCATAATTGATGATCCATGCCAA